>JBILLI010000573.1:0-5028 GCA_044376155.1 Polyangiales bacterium | reverse complement strand
AACAACGGGATCACCGCGGGACGCAACACGCCCACCGCGAGGGCGCCCACGGTCCACGGCACGGTGCCGAAGAACAGAGCGGGGTAGCTCGCGAGCAGCCCCGGTCGCTGCGCGCGGATCACGCTCACCCAGCGACCGTACCGCGCCGCCGCCGCGGTCCAGCTCCGCCCGCCCGCGCTCGACGGGACCACGAAGGGCGCGGCCTCGATGCGCCACCCCGCCGCGCGCCAGCGCCGCGCGAGCTCCATGTCTTCGCCGAGGTGCCGCCGCAGGGCCGCGAAGCCCCCCACGGCGTCGAGGGCGTCGGCGCGGGCGGCGAAGACCTTGCCCACGAGTCCGTGGGCGTCGATGTGCGCGAGCAGCGGGAACGCGTGCAGCGACGCGCCGAGCACGGCCCGCGACGCGCGGTCGCCCGCGGTGTGGGCGCTGCGCTCCACGGGCGGCACCCACGCCGCGGCGAGTCGTTCGTGGGCGAACAATCTCGCCACCATCGCGCCCAGCGGGAGCCCCGTGAGGTCGGCGTCGCTGTCGGCCACGAGCACGGCGGTGTGGTCGTTGCCCGCGCGGTCGATCATGGCGGCGAGCTGCGCGACCTTCTGGTTGGCGCCCTCGGCGTGGGTCACCACGCAGCGCGCGTCGATGCCCTCGTCGCGCAGGGCGGCGGCGACGCGCTCGCACGCGGGCAGGGCGGGGTCGCTGCTGTGGGCCACGCCCAGGATCACCCGCACGGGCCCGTTCCACCGCGCGCGGGCGGTGGACAGGAGATTGTGCGCGAGGTCGGGGTCCTCGCCCGCGCAGGGGCGGAGCACGAGGGTGAGGTCGTGGGGGGCGTCGGTGTCCCAGTCGTCGCGGCGGGCGCGCAGGGCGCGGGTGACGGCCACGCCCTGCACGGTGACCAGCGCGGCGGCCCAGGCACCGAGGGCGGCGACGGCCGGGATCACGCGCGCTTCATCCGAAAGGGCAGCAGGAACTGCACCCACGGCGCGGTGAAGCGCCGGAGGTCGACGCGCTCGTGCATGGCGTAGACGTCTTCGCCCAGCAGCCGCGTGCGCATCACGCTGCGGGCGTAGAAGGGCGTGTCTTCGAGGGTGCGAGCCACGGTGGGCCACGCGCCGCGGTCGGCGCGGGTCTCGCGCTCGATGCGCCAGCCCGTGTCGGGGAGCGCGAAGCGTCGCGGCAGGGGGACCTCTTCGACGCGCCCGCGGGCGTCGCAGCGCATCGCGCGCTCGCGGCGAAGGCCCTGGGTGTCCACCGTGTCGTAGAGCAGCACGGCGTCGCGGCCCACCGTCGCGCGGGACCAGTCCCACGAGCTGAACCCGTTCTCCAGGGGCTCATCGCCGGCGTTGGCGTCGTGGTACCCGTGGCCGGTCCAGCGCACCTGCGGCTCGTCGAGCTCGACCTCCACGCGCGCCACGGGGGCCACGGGCCACCAGAGGTGCCGCCCGCTGCCGTCGATGGGCACCACCGACTCGGTGCACACCTCGGGGATGAGCCTCACGCGCCCGCGGAGTCTCCCGGGCTTGAGCGAGGGGAAGGGCGCGACGCGCTCGTCGAGGTCACACACCAGCGCGCCGCCCTCCCACCGGAGGTTGCTTGCGCCGAGGGTGAGCGAGTCGGCGTCGCGGGAGACGTCTCGCCCGCCGCGCTCGGTGAGCGCCCAACGCTTGCCGCGCGGGCCGTAGAGCGCGACGTTCATCGTGCAGTGGGCCAGCGGGTCACCCTGACCCTCCGCGCGGGCGCGGTGATAGAAGGGCGAGAACACGTTGCCCAGCATCGCGATGAGCGTGAGCGCGTGCGCGCCGTCGTCGCTCAGGGCGTCGAGGTACCACCAGGCGTAGCCGTTGCGCGGGACCTCCCGGTCGAAGCGAGGTCCTCCAGCGCGGTGCGCGCCGCGAGCCGTCCGCTCTGCGCCGCCATCGGCACGCCCGCTCCAGGGTGCGCGCTCCCCCCGCAGAGGTAGAGCCCCGGGATCGTCGTGCGCGCGCCCGCCCTCGACAAGGGTGAGGTCATCCCGTGCGACGCCGGGCCGTAGAGCGCCCCGCGGGTCCCCGGGAACATCCGTGCGAAGTCGTCGGGCGAGGTCGTCACCGTGCGCGGCGGCTCCCACTCCACCGACAACCCCATCCTCGTGAGCTTCTCGCGCGTGCGCTGCGTGCATCGATGCAATTCCTCGGTGCTGAAGGGACGAACCCCGCCGCGGGCGGGGGCGTTGACGATGAGAAAGAGCCGCTCGGGCCCGTCGTTCGGGAGGCGCCCCTGGTCGTCGCGGTCCTGCGCGCAGACGTAGACCGTGGGGTCGTCGGGGAGCGACTCGCGCTCGGTGATGTCGGCGAACTCCCGCGCGTAGTCCTGCGAGAAGAACACCGTGTGGCGGGTGAGGCTCACCCCCGAGGTGCGCGCGACCGCGCTGGTGGTCATCGCCGAGAGCGAGCGCTCGCCCTCGACCACGGGCTTCCACGCGCCCCGCGCCCCGTCGCCCAGGAGCCCCTGCGCGAGGGCGCCCGCGTCGCCGTTGAACACCACCGCGTCGGCGGGCACCACCTCGCCGCTGTCGAGGCGCACGCCCGCGACGCGCCCGCGGGAGAGCACCAGCTCGCGCACCTCGGTGTCGCAGCGCAGGTCGACCCCGAGCTCGGTGTTCAACCGCGCGAGCGCGCGGGCCACCGAGACCATGCCCCCCTCGGGGAGCCACACCCCCACGCGCTCGACGTGGGCGATGACGTTCAGCGTCGCGGGGCACTTCCAGGGCGAGGAGCCCGCGTAGGTGGCGTAGCGCCCGAAGAGCTGCAACAGCCTGGGATCGCGAAAGAAGTCACCCAGCGCGCGCCACATCGTGCGGGTGCCGTCGATGCGCGTGAGCGAGGCGATGCCGCGCAGGCCCTGGTCGCGCAGCACGGAGCCCAGCGTGGGGCGCTGCGCGTGCAGGAAGGTGTGCTCCACCGCGCGAAAGATCCCCTCGCAGTAGGCCGCGTAGGCGCGGTAGCCGTCGGCCTCGCGGGGCCCTGCGAAGGCGCGCACGGCCTCGGTGGTGCGGTGCACGTCGGCGAAGAGGTCGAGGCGTGACCCGTCGGGCCAGACGTGGCGCGCGAGGAGGTCGGAGGGGCGGAGGGTGAGGTAGTCGCGCAGGTCGCGGCCGACGTCGGCGAAGACCGCGTCGAGCACCCAGCGCATGGTGAGCACGGTGGGGCCCGCGTCGACCTCGGCGTCGCCGAAGCGCACCGTGCGCATCTTGCCGCCGGGGGTGGCGGCGCGCTCCAGGAGGGTGACGGAGAGGCCCTTCGCCGCGAGCTGCGCGGCGGCGACCAGTCCGCCGACCCCGGCGCCGATCACCACCACGCGAGAGGCGTTGCCTTGAAGAACCATCGGCAGTGCGATGCACGCCGTGTGGGATTGGTTGCGAAGCTCGTGCGTTCAGGCGCGGGAGGGCAGCGGAATCAGGCGAAGCGGGAGGTCACTTGGTGGCGGCCTCGAGGACCTGCCCGGCGATCTGCATGCCCGCGTTGAGCATGGAGGCGAACTGGTCGTTGTTGCCGAAGAGCCCGCCCTCGCCCGCGTTGCCCGCGCTGGGGCGCATGGCCGGGAGGCGCATCCCGTTGAGCATCTCGGGGATCAGCGGGATCAGCGCGGGGAGCTCGTTGCCGCCGAAGCCGGGGCGGGCGGGCTCGTCGTTCGCGGCCACGGCGGTGTCGGCGGGCACGTCGGCCACGGCGTCGCCCTGTCCGCCGATGGAGAAGCTCCCGCCGCGGCTGTTCACCGCCACGAGGGTCTGGTCGACGTCGTGCGACTGGTATTGTTCGCGCACGTACGAGACCACCTCGTTGAAGTCCAGGGAGCCGTCGTCGCGGCGCTGCACGCCGCCGTTCACGGCCTCGCGGAACGAGTACGCGAGCCAGCCGCCGGCGCCCACCGCGGGGGCCGTGGAGGAGGTCTCGGTGGCGCTCGACGAGAACAGCCCGGCGCGGTTGCGCTGCCCGCGCACCAGCGGGGCGAAGCCGCCCGCGGAGCACGAGTCGAGCACCAGGAGCTGCCGCCCGCGCACGTTGTTCATCAGGCGCCCGAGGTTGTCGCGGGAGAGGTCCGCGCCGCGGAGGTCGAGGGCGCTGCTGGAGCCGTGGCCGTCGAAGAAGAACACGAAGGTGTCGTTGGCGCCGACGCGGGGGGCGACGGTGCGAAAGGCCTGCTGCACGTTGGCGAGGGTGGCCTCGCGGTCGGTGAGCACCACCGCGTTGCTGCGCTGCATCCAGCCGGCCTGCTGAAAGGCCCGCGCGAGGTGCACCGCGTCGGCCGCGGAGCCCGGGAGGTTGTTGTTCTCGCCCTGGTAGTTCGTGATGCCCACGAAGATCCCGAAGGTGCGCCCCGCGCCGCTGGTCGCCGCGGCGGGGGTGGGCTCGGGCGCGTCGGCGCGGTCGTCGGCGTCGTCACCGTCGGTGTTGTTGTCGTCGTCGCCGTCGTTGTCCCAGCCGTTGTCGGCGGGCGCGCTGCCCGGGCGGATGTCGATGAGGGCCTGAAAGGCGCCGGTCTCGCCCTGCGCGTAGGAGGTGGCGGTGAAGGTGTAGGTGCCGTCCTGGGGGGCGACGAAGCGCAGGAGGGAGTTGGTCCCCTCGCCGGCGCCGTCGTCGTCCTGCCAGGCGCCGTTCTGGGGGCCCGAGACGCGCGCGACGGTGTCAAACTCCGACGAGCTCAGGGTGAAGGTCACGCGGTCGCCGCGGTGCAGCGCGATGCGGCGGCTGCGCACGTGGTGCCCCTGCTCGTCGGTGCGGTCGCGCTCCGAGAGGCTGCCGTCGAGGCGAAACCGCTGCGCGCCGTCGACCCGCGCGGTCGCCGCGGCGCCGGGTGACCGACGCTGCGCGTGGACCACCGAGGTCGTGCCGAGGAGCGTGGTGAGCGTCAGGGCCGAGAGGATCGCGCGGTGCTTCATGGTGGACCTCACTTCGAGTGGGAGCGAGAGGTCCTTGAGCAGCCGACGTGCCATGCGGAAATCATCGGGAAATCAAGGGTGATTCGCGTGCCTGGATGAGAACCGCGGCG
>JBILLI010000073.1:0-17462 GCA_044376155.1 Polyangiales bacterium | reverse complement strand
GACGAAGCGTCCGCCTGGCGCGAGATGCCGGCGAACGCACGCGAAGCACGCGGCGAGGTCCTCGGCCTCGTAGAGGTGCAGCAGCCCGTTGAAGGGCGCGATGACCAGCGGGAACGTGCGGTTGAGGGAGAAGTCCCGCATGTCGCCCGGGCGGAGGGTGAGCCGCCCTGCGGGGAGCTGCGACTCTGCCGCGCGGGACTCGGCGCGCGCGAGCATCGTGGGGTGCAGGTCCATCCCGACGACCTCGTGGCCGTCGAGGCACAGCGGGATCGCCACGCGCCCGGTGCCCACCCCGAGCTCCAGCACCGGCGCGCCGTGCTGCCGCGCCGCGCGCTGGTAGAAGCCCACGTCGTCGCGGCGACGGCGGTAGGTGTAGTCGTAGTACACCGGGTCGTCGTAGTGCTCCCGGGCGCCGCGCTCGACCTCGGTGAGGGGCTCCTTCGCGACGCGCTTCACGGGCCGCTCCCGACGGTGATGCCTCCGTCTGCGCGCAGCGGGGTCCAGCGCGAGACCTTCCACGCGCCGTCGACGAGCTCGAGTTCCAGCACCTGCGGCCGGCGGCTCTCCACGGGGCGTCCGTCGGGCGCGCTGCCGTGCGCGTGGACCACGCCGCGCACCTCGCGCCGCGCGACGCCGCCGTCGCCCGAGCCCAGCTCCGTGGTCACCGCGCGCTCGAGGTCGAACGCCGCGGCCTCGGCGATGACCTGCACCTGCCGCATCTGCTCGCGCAGGTCGGGCGGGAGCGAGAGGGTCTTGGCGAGGTTCTCGCGGCAGCGTCGTCGCATCTCGCCCGTGGCGTGCTGCTCGGCGACCTCGTAGTGGCTCCGCCACCACGCCCGCAGGAAGGTCTCGCTCACCGCCGCGGGCGAACCCGGCGCGTAGTGGGCGGTCTCGTCGCGCAGGGGCTGCAGCTCCCCGGGGAGCCGCTCGATGTTGGTGCTCTGCGCGGCGCGCGGGTCGTGGGCCACGGGGCGTGTGAGGAACACCACGGCCGCCCCTGCACCCAGCAGCGTGACCGCGCCGAGGGTGAGCATCTTCGCGTTCATCGCGGCGTCCCTCTCGCCGCGAGCAGCGCGTCGACCACCTCGGCGAATCCCTCCGGGCCCTCGGCCCGGGTGATGTAGGTCGGCCACGCGGGCATCGCGAAGCGCCGCACGTTGGCCACGCCCACCGAGCGGGTGATGGCGCGAAAGGCCCCGGCGTCGTTGGGGCTGTCACCCACGTAGAGCCAGCGCGGGCGCAGCGCGTCGGGGTCGAGGCCGACGTCGTCGAGGGCCCGCAGCAGCCCCGCGGTCTTGTCGGGCAGGCGGTGGACCACGTGGAGGTGGATCGCGCTCGCCACCCCGAAGAGCCCCGCGCGCTGCACGTGCGCCAGGGCCTCGTCGACCACCGCGCGGTCGACCTGTGCGCGCTCGCCGATGTCGAGCACCGCGTCGCTGCCGCGGGCGGCCCACTCCTCCACGGGCTGCAGCACCGGGAACCTCTCTCGCAACTCGTCGGTCATGGCGCGGGCGCGGGCGAGGCCCTCTCGCCTCGTCGCGTCGTCCTCGAGGAACGTCACCCGCACCCCGCCCCCTTCCCGCCGCGCCCACGCCGCGCCGTTCTCGGCCACCACCGCGCGCACGGGGAGCAGCGAGGCCAGCACCTGCGCCCACCCGACCGGGCGGCCCGTGGCGATCACACACGGGATCCCCTGCGCTGCAAGGGCTTCCATCGCGCGCAGGGCCTTCGCCGGGAGCCCCACGCCGTGGGTGGTGAGGGTGTCGTCGAGGTCGGTGGCGACGCCCGGGACATCGGCGAGGTCCCCCGCGGACAGCGCCGCGAGCGGACGCATCAGGAGATCCTCCCGATGACGCACTTGAGGTAGCGGCCGTCGGGGAAGGCCGCGGGCACGGGGTGGTCCGGCGCGGCGCCGTGCACGTCGAGCACGGCGAGGGTGCGGTTCGCGTCGCGGGCGCCGAGGGCGATGGCGCGCAGGAGGTCGTCGGTGGAGACCGCGCCCGAGCACGAGCACGACACCAGCACGCCGCCGGGGGTGACCAGCGCCGCGGCGAGCTCGTTCAACCGACGGTAGTGCGACAGCGCGTCGCGCAGCTCGCGCGCGTGGTGGGCGAGCTTCGGCGGATCGATGATCACCACGTCGTAGCGCTCGCCCTTCGCCGCGAGCTCCGCAAAGATCTTCTTCACGTCCCCGCGGCGCCAACGGACCACCTCGGTGAGCCCATTCTCGCGGGTGATGGCCTCGCCCGCCGCGATGGCCGCCGCGCCGCTCTCCACCGCGAGCACCTCGGTGGCGCCGCCGCGTGCGGCCGCGTGCGCGAAGCCCCCGACGAAGGCGAAGCCGTCGAGCACCCGGCGACCCTTCGAGAGCCGCGCGACGCGGGCGCGGTTGTCGCGTTGGTCGAAGTAGTACCCGGTCTTCTGCGTGTCGGCGCCGCCCGGCGGGGCCACGGTGAGCGCCACACCCAGCTCGGTGAAGCGCAGCGCGTCGACGGGTTCACCGCGCAGGAGCCCGTCGCGGGAGGTGATCTGCTCGAGCTTCTGGTGCGTGGGCGAGGCGGTCTCCCACACCCGGGCGGCGCCGGTCTCGCGCATCAACGCGTCGAGGATCACCCCCTCGCGGCGCTTGATGCCCGCGGTGAGGAGCTGCACCACGAGGTCGTCGCCGAAGCGGTCGGCGATGAGCCCCGGGAGGCCGTCGCCCTCGGAGTTCACCAGGCGCATCCCCGTGGTCTGCGCGTCGGGCAGCCCGAGCAGCGAGGCCCGCCAGCGCACGGCGTCGCGCACGCGCTCGCCGAGGAACGCGTCGTCGAGGGCGCGCCCGGCGTCGCGGGTGAAGATCCGCACGGGGATGGCCGAGGTGGGGGACCAGAACCCGCGCCCGAGGAGGTTGCCCCGGGGGTCTGAGACGCGCACCTCGTCGCCGGGCTCGGCGCGGCCCTCAAGGCGGTCGATGGCCTGCGCATACACCCAGGGGTGACCGGCCCAGACCGGTTGAACGTGGCCAGCGCGCAGGTGCACCGTGGGGATCATCGCGCGCACCTACCACGCGCGCGCCCGCCGCGGAATTGTGCGCCGGGGCGGAGTGTGCGATTCCGCGCGGCGCGTGAGCGCCCACCGCCCGCCGCTGTTGAACGCCTGGCGCGTGCGCTTCATCGCGCGGGTGCTCGCCGCCACGCTGCTGGTGCAGCTCCCCTCGATGATCCTCCTCGCGCGCTGGCCGTGGCGCCTCGGGCTCCTCGGGTCCATCGCGTTGCACCTCGGGCTCAGCCTGATCTTCGTGCGCCGGCTGGTCCTTCACCGCGACGACGCGCGCACGCCGTGGTGGCTCCCGTGGCTCGTCGAGACGCCCTACACCGCCTTTGCCACGGGCGCCTTTCTCGCCGCGGGGCCCTCGGCGCTGGCGTTGCTCTACGGCCTCGCCGCGGGCGTCGACGTGACCCTCGGGGTCGCCGCGGCGCACGTCGCGGGGTGGTGCCTGGGCCTCTGGGGGAGCACTGTGGGGCGCGCCCGCGCGGTCGTGGTGCGACGCGAGATCATCCTCCCGGGCATGCCCGCCGCGCTCGACGGGCTCCGCGTGGCGCAGCTCTCCGACGTGCACTGCGGCCCCTATGTGCCGCGGTGGATGTACCGCGCCTGGGCCGCCCGGGCCTCGTCGCTGGGCGCCGACGTCATCGCGCTCACGGGTGACCTCATCACCTCGGGGGAGGGCTACCTCGACGACGTGCGCGACCTCGTCTCGCGCCTCGACGCGCCCCACGGGGTGGTGGCCTGCATGGGCAACCACGACTACTTCGGCACCGAGTCGGGCGTGTCCCGCGCGGTGCTCGCCGGGGGCGCGCGGCTGCTGCGCAACGAGGGCCTCGCGATCACCCGCGACGGCGCGACGCTGTGGGTCGCGGGGGTCGATGACCGCTGGACGAAGCGCGACGATCTCCCTGCAGCGCTGCGCGATCGACCACACGATGCCCCGGTGCTGCTGCTCGCGCACGACCCGGCGTCGTTCCCCGAGGCGGTGGCGGCGGGGGTCGCGCTGACGCTCTCGGGGCACACCCACGGCGGGCAGATCGGGGTGCGCAACGCGAACCTCGCGCGGGTGGCCTTCGCGCGCTCGGCGGGGCTCTTTCGCGAGGGAGACAGCGCGCTCTACATCAACCGCGGCATCGGCACGACGGGCCCCCCCGTGCGCGTCGGGATGTGGCCCGAGATCTCCCTGATCACCCTGCGGGCGGCGCGTTCATGAGCGCGGTCGACGACGCGCCGCGGGCGGGGCGGGTGGCGCTGCGCTTCGCGCTGGGCGCGGCCGCGCTGCTCGGCGCGGTGGTGGCGGTGTCGCGGCTGCTGGGGCCCACACTCGAGCCCTTCGCCGCTGCCTTCGTGGCGCGCTGGGGCTACCCCGGCATGGCCCTCGGCACCTTCGTCTCGGACCTCACCACCTTCCCCGTCCCGCCCCAGTTCTACATGCTCACGGCGGTGAGCGCGGGGGCGCCGTGGCCGCGGGCCTTCGCGTCCATCGCGCTGGGGTCGGTGGTGGGCGGCGCGGGCGCGTGGCGGCTGGGCGGTCGCGTGGCGCGGGTGCGCTGGATCGGCGCGCGGGTGGAGGCGACGCGCCCGTGGGTGGAGCGCCTGCGCGGGCGCTACGGCGCGTGGGGGATGGTCGTGGCGAGCCTCTCGCCCGTCCCCTTCTCGCTGCTGTGTTACTTCACGGGGGCGTATCGCCTCGGGCGCCGCGACGCGCTCATCGTGCTGGGCATGCGCGTGCCGCGGCTGGCGATTTTCTACGCGCTCATCGCGCTGGGCTGGGGGCGGTGAGGGCTACTCCGCGAGCAGGGACGTGACGAGGCGGCCCAGCGAGACCGGGCTCGCGCCGCCGGTGGCGCGGGTGACCACGCGCGAGAGCTCGGTCGCGCTGAGCACGGGGTGCGACTCGGTCTCTTCGGCGGCGTCGCTGCGACCTGCGCGGAGGTACGCGTCGGTCACCGAGCGGAGCTGCCGCAGGGTGGCGTTGCGCCGCGCGAGGCGCGCGAGCTGTTGCAGCTGCGTCGGGCTCAGGCGCTCGGTGCCCGCGGGGTCGGCGCGCAGCGCAGGGCCCAGCGCGCCTGGGAGGCGCCGGGGGTCGAGGCCCGCGCGCTCCAGGAGGTCAGTCGGCAGTTCGTTCTCGCCGCGGGGGCGGGCACGGGGGGCGCGCGCGGCGGCGTCGTCCGACTCGCCGCCCTGGAGCACGCCCTGAAGGACCTGGGTCGCGGTCTGCACGAGGTCGGGCTCCGCGTGCGCGGGGCTGCGCGACGGGGCTGGGGCGGGCGCGCGGGGTGCCGGGGGCCGGGCCGACGCTGCGCTCGGCGGCGCGGGAGTGGGTGCGCGGGCGGCGGTCGGCGCAGGCGCGCGGGCAGCGGTCGGCGCAGGCGTCTGCGCCAGGACCGCGGTGGGCGTGGCCAGGGCCAGGGCGAGGAGCGCGGGGAGCATCCGGACGTGCATGGGGGCATCCTACGGCGCCGCCCCGGGCACCTCGACATCTCTGGGCGATTTCGGCCATCTTTGACCCTCGCGAGGATGCAACCCGGCCAGCCGCGCCCGCATCGTCGGGCTGGGGCGTCGGGGGTGGTCCGCAATTCCGACACCTCGATGACGGGGCGGACGGTCGATCGCGAGCGGGTGCAGAGCTGCCCCCCGACGGCCGCTAGCGTGGGGATCACCCCTATGAGCGAACGACGGTCCCAGGTCGGGTTCTTCGCGGCGACGGCGGCCACGGTGGTCGGGTGCTACTCGTCGATGCCGCCGCCCCCGACCGACGAGGACCTCGAGGGCGACGACGACGTGACCGTGCTCGAGCTCTGGTCGCAGCACCTCGTGGGCGCCACAGTCAGCGTCGCCGGGCAACAGGCCACCGTGGACGAGGGGGGCGTCGCGCGCATCGAGCTGCGACCCGGGCTGCGCGCCACTTCGGTGACGGTGGACCTCACCCGCGACGGCGCGCGTCTCACGCTCACCACCCGCTGGGACGACGAGTTCGCGTTCACCCGCACGTCGCCCACGGCGCTCGCGAAGACCCTGGTTCTGCGGGTGATGCGCGCGCCCGACGGCGCCTGCACCCTGACCCGACCGTTGCTCGACGCCGGCGGGGTGACCCGCACCGAATCGCTCCCCCGCGACTGGGAGGACCGGGCCTGCGCGGGCTGGCGCACGGTGGTGCTCCGACCCTGATCGACGCGGGGTGAAATCTCGTATAGTTCCAGACGCGGCGATGGGAACCCGCACCGACCTCCAGATCCGGAGCCGTTGTGAGCAGCGCGTCGGTGCGCTCGTCGACGGCAAGTATGTGCTGCAAGAGCTCCTGGGCTTCGGCACCACGGGCGCGGTGTACCGCGCGCACAACCGCTGGGCCGGGCGGAGCTGCGCGCTGAAGCTCTTCCACTACGAGGGGCCCGACGAGCAGAGCCTGCTGCGGCGCTTCGTGCGCGAGGCCAAGGCCGCGAACCGGGTGATGCGAGACGGGCGCCCGCACCCCAACGTGACCGCGGCCCTCGACGTCGGGCGCGACGCCGACACGGGGCGACTCTTCATCGTGCAAGAGCTTCTGCAGGGCATGACCCTCGGTAAGTACCTCGAGGCCCTGCCCGAGCGTCGCCTGGAGCCCCGCGCGGCGCTGGACCTCCTGCTGCCCATCCTCGACGCGGTCGGCGCGGCCCACGCCGCGGGCATCGTGCACCGCGACCTCAAGCCCGAGAACATCTTCCTCGCCGAAGAGGGCGAGGCGCTCGTGCCCAAGGTGTTGGACTTCGGCATCGCGAAGCTCCTCGACGACCGGATGACCCCGAACGCCGAGGTGCTCGGCACGCCGCAGTACATGGCCCCCGAGTCGTTCCGCGGCTCGGGCGACGTCGACGGCCGGGCGGACCTCTGGGCGATCGGGGTGATCCTCTTCGAGGCCCTCTCGGGGCGCTCGCCCTTCGCGTCGCCCACGGGGCACCCGGTGGACGCGCTGCGGCGCATCCTCAGCGCAACCCCGGAGCACCTCATGGCCGAGGGGCTCTGCGAGGCGCCGTTGTGGTGCGCCCTGCGCCGCGCGCTCACCAAGGACCCCGCGCTTCGCTACAGCACCGCGGCGGAGATGGCCGACGCCCTCGTCGACGCGCTGGAGCCCGTGCGCGCGCTGCGCGTGCCCCCGGGCGCGACCCCCGCGGCGCTGCGCGAGGCCCTCTACCGCAGCGGCGAGGGCGACCTCCTGCGGGGCGCGGTGCGCGCGTCGCTGCCGCCGGGTGATGACCCCAGCGACGACGACGCGCCGGAGCTCAGCCTCGCCGATGACCCGGCCCGCGCGTGGTGGAGCGTGTCGATGCACGGCGCGGGCTTCACCGCCGACGACGTGCTCGCGGTGCTCTCGATGCGCGAGCTGTCGCGGCGGGTGGAGCTGCACCTCGTGGGCGTCCCCCTCGGCGACGACGGCCTCGCGAAGCTGCTGCACGCGGGCGCGCTGAGCGAGTCGGTGGCGCTCACCCTGCGCCACACCGGGATCACCGCCGCGGGCGCCGCGATGCTCGCGGGCAGCGAGCAGCTCGCCAACGTCGTGCGCCTCGACCTCGAAGACAACGACCTCGGCGCCGCGGGGGTCACCTCGCTCGCGCAGTCTCCGCACACCGCCGCGCTGCGCGCGCTGAGCCTCGTGCGCACGAAGCTCCCGCCCGCCGCCGGGGTGACGCTGGCCACCGCGACGCTGCTCGGGCGGCTGCATCGCCTGGACCTCTCGCAGAACGCCCTCGACGACCTCTCCGTGCGGGCCCTGGGCGCGGGCGCGTTCTCGCCCACGCTGTGGCTCGGCCTCGCGCGCAACCCGCTGACGCCCGACCTCGTGGCCTGGGCCCTGCGCGAGCTCGCGCCGCGGATGCGCCGGCTGGTGATGTAGTCTCCCGCCTTCGCGCGCCGTTGAAACGCGCTGCGCGCGCGGCGTCGGGGGTGCTACGCTGCACGGGTCGATGCCGACACCGCCCCCGCCCATCGGCCCGGTGAGACTCGGGCGATACACCGTGGTCCGACGCCTGGGGGCGGGCGGCATGGCGGAAGTCTTCCTCGCGCGCTCGCGCGGGGCCGAGGGCGTCGACAAGTTCCTCGTGGTGAAGCGCATCCTGCCGGAGTACGCGGAGAACCCGCACTTCCGGTCGATGTTCATCGACGAGGCGCGCATCGCGCTGCGGCTCAACCACCCCAACGTGGTGCAGGTCTACGGCTTCGAGTCCGACGGCTCGACCCTGCTGCTCATCATGGAGCACGTCGACGGCCCCGACCTCGCGCTGCTCGCGGCCACCGCGCGCTGGCAGGGCGAGCGCGTGCCGCCCGCGGTGGTGGCCTACGTCGTGCGCGAGGTCGCGCGGGGGCTCCACTACGCCCACGACCGCGCCGACGAGCAGGGGCGTCCGCTGGAGATCGTGCACCGCGACGTGTCGCCGACGAACGTGCTGCTCTCCAACGACGGCGCGGTGAAGCTCGGCGACTTCGGCATCGCGCGCGTGCGCTCGGCCTCGCAAGAGGTCGGGGTGGTGCAGGGCAAGTACTCGTTCATGGCCCCCGAGCAGGCCCGCGGCGAGCCCGTCGACCGCCGCGCGGACGTTTACTCCCTCGGCGTGCTGCTCGCGGAATTGCTCCTGGGACAGAGCGTGTTTCATGCGGTGGCGAACGGCGACACCCTGCTCGACATGGTGCGCCGCGGCGACCTCCCCGACGTGGAGCGCGCCCTCGACGACGCCCCCGCGGCCCTGCGGGCGATCGTCGCGCGGTCCATGCGCGCCGACCGCGCCGAGCGCTACGGCAGCGCGCGAGAGGTGGGCCTCGCGCTCACGCAGTACCTCCACTCCCTCGACGCGCCCGCCGACTCGACCGCGCTCGAGCACTTCATCGCGCGGGTGCTCCCGCAGCGGCGCTCGACCGTGCCGCCGTCGCTGACCTCGGCCCCGCGCCCGCCGACGCCCGTGCGCGGCGCGGCGACGCAGGCGCAAGACCCCGCGGGCGCGATGACCATCCCCGCGGTGTCGCTCCCGGGCGCGCCGATGCACCGCGCGCCGCGTGTCGAGGCCGTGGCGTCGCTGCGCGAGCGCGTGCACGTCGCGGTGCTCGCGGGGCGCTTCAGCGCGGCGGCGGCGGCGCCCGAGACCCGCCCCCTTCTCGCGCTCATCGACGCCCTCGCGTTCAAGGCCGACGCGACCCTCGAGTGGCGCCGCGACGACTCCTTCACCCTCGTGGTGGGCGCGGTGCGCCCGCACGTCGATGATGCCCTTCGGGCCGCGCGCCTCGCCCTCGACATCCTCGACGCCGCGCGCTCCGTCGCCGCCGACGCCGACCTCCACGGCGTCGCCGCGCCGGGCGTGGCGCTGGGCCTCGCCCGCGGCGTCGCGGGCTGCGCGCGAGACCCCGACGGCAACCTCGTCTCGTACGAGCTCGTCGACGACGCCGCCCCCATGGCCGTGTCGCTCGCGGCGGTCGCGCGGCCCGCCGAGGCGCTGGTGGCCGGGGGGCTCTACCGCATCGTGCGTCGGGCCTTCGTGCTCCGCGAGACCTCCCCCCGCGGGGCCAGCGGCGTGCGGCCGTACGTGCTCGAACGAATGAAGTCCCGCGCCGAGCGCGACCGCAGCACCGACGCCCAGGGGTGGGCGCTGCTCGGGCGCGAGGCGGTGCTGCAGTCGCTGCGCGACGCGCTCGCCGAGGTCCGCGCGCGCCGGCAGGGGGCCTCGCTGTTGCTCACGGGCGAGCTGGGCGTGGGCAAGTCGACGGTGATGGGCGCCCTCGCCGCCGGGGTCACCGCGCTCGCCGACCGGGAAGACGGCGCGCGCTGCGTGCGCGTCGACGCGACGCTGGCGAGCCAGGGCACGGCCTACGGCCTCGTGGCGCAGCTCGTGCGGCAGGTGCTGGCGATGCGGCAGTCCGAGGCCGAGTCCACCACGCTGCGCGTCGCGCCCGACGTTTCGCCCTACCTCTTCGACCGCACCCCGGCGCCGGTCTACGAGGAGGTCGACGCCGCGGGGGACGACCAGCTCGAGGCCGCGGTGGGCCAGTGGATCCCCGGGGCCGCGGGGCGTCGCGCGGCGCTGCGGGCGCTGCGCCAGTGCCTCAGCGCGCAGAGCGACGGCGAGGGGGCCGAGGCCAACACCACCCGGGAGCTCGCGCTGGTGCTGCGGCCCATGCTCGCCTCGGCCGCGCGGGAGCGGCCGCTGCTGGTGCTCGCCGACGCGCTCGACATGGCCGACGCGCTCAGCCGCACGCTCTTCGCGGACCTGCTGCGCCGCGCGCCGGCCGCGCCCGTGCTGATCGTCGTGGCCACGCGCAGCGACGACCCGCTGGTCGCCGACCTCGCCAACGTGCCGCAGGTGCCCGTGGCGCCGCTGGAGGCCGACGCGCGGCGGCGGCTCATCGCCAGCGCGTTGGGGGCCGATGACGCCACCGAGGCGCTGGTGCGTGAGGTCTCCGCCGTGGCCGGGGGCAACCCCCTCACGCTGCTGGAGGTGGTCGAGGCCCTCGGGGAGCGCGTGCGCCTGCGCGAGGTCTCGGCCTCGGGCGTCACGGGCATGGACCGCGAGCGGCTCGTGGACCTCGCGCCGTCTCGCGACGAGGACCTCTTCGTCCCCGCGACGCTCGAAGACGTGCTGTCGGCGCGCATCGAGGCGCTGGCGCCCGAGGCCCGCACGCTGCTGCGCTGGTGCGCGCTCTGCGAGGCCGAGCTCGCGTCGGACCTCGTCGACGCCCTCGGCGGCGCGGAGGGCGGGCGCATTCGGGCGCGACTCTGCGTCGACGGCATCCTCGTGGCCACGCAGGACCCCGCCGGCGGCGCGCGCCTGGGCTTCGCGCACCCGGCGCTGGCGCGGGTGGCCCGTGCGAGCATCGATCCCACGGCGCTGCCCGCGATGCACGCGCGCATCGCGGAGCTGCTGGAGCGCCGCGAGGTGCCCGAAGAGGCGCGGGGTGACTACGCCGCCGCCATCGCGCAGCACCGCGAGGCCGCGGGCGTGCCCCGACCGGCCGCCCGGGCGTGGATGGAGGCCGCCGCGGCGCGGGCGTCGAACCCCGCGAAGTCCCCCGACGAGGTGCTGGGGACCTTCTACCGCGTGCTGGCGCTCTGCGAGGGCGCGTCGGACGGCGAGGGCTACCTCCTGCGCGCGGCGGCGCACCTCGGGCGCGAGGAGGTCGCGCGGGCCACGGGGCGCACGCGCCTGCGCCGGGCGGAGCTCCTGGCGCTGCGGGCGGTGGCCGCGGAGTCGCGCGAGGCGCGGCTGGTGGCCGAGGCGCTGGCGCGGCAGGCGCGGTACAAGCTCGAGGCGGTGCCGGGGAGCGACGTGGGGCGCGACGCGCTGGCGGCGGTGCGCGCGGCGCGTCGGGCGTCGGTGCCCCGGGCCGAGGCCGAGGCGAGGCTCTCGCTCGCGCAGCACCTCGCGCAGCGCGGGCGCTTCGCCGAGGCGCTGGTGGAGTGTGACGCCGCGCGCTACGCGCTCCGGGCGAAGGGCGCCGAGGGCGCGCCGCTGGGCGGGAACGCCGAGGACGGGCGACGGCTCGCGGCGACGCTGGCGACGGAGATCTCCCTCGCGCGGGCGTCGGTGCTGCGGCACGTGGGAGACCTCCGGGGCGCGGCGCGCGCGTCGGCCGAGGCCCTGGCGCGGGTGCGGCTGCACGGGCAGCGGCGGCTGCAGGGGAGGGCCTACGACGAGCTCGGGATGGCGTGCCTCGCGCAAGGCGCGGCGGTGGACGCGCTGCGGTTCTTTCGCGCGAGCGTGTTGGCCGAGCGGGAGCTCGGGAGCCGCGCGCGCATCGGTGTGGCGCTGGCGCACGCGGGCGCGGCGTATGCGTCCATCGGTCGTACGGACCGCGCGGTGGCGTACCTGCGTCGGGCGGTGGAGGTGACCCAGGCGGCGTCGCGGGGCGCGACGGTGGGGGTGGCCGCCGACGCGCACGTCTCGCTGGCAGAGCTCGCGCTGCGGCAGCGGGACCTTGAGGGCGCCGCCGCGGAGCTCGAGCGCGCGCGGGCGCTGGCGGGTCGCAGCGGGTCGCTCTACGACCACTTTCGGGTGCTGCTCGGGGACGCGGGGCTCTACCTCGCGCGGCGGCAGCACCGCCTCGCGCGGGTCACCGCCGAGGCCGCGGAGCGCGCGGCGCGGGAGGCGGGGATCATCACCGAGGCGCTGCGGGCGCGGGCCATTGCCGCAGAAGCCGCTGCGCTGCAAGGGGATCGCATGGCCGCGTGGACCTACCTGGACGTGGTCCTGGGCGAGCCGTGCATGGCCGACCCCGGGCGCGTGCACCGGGGCGACGAGGTGGTGTCGTCGTGCGCGCGGGCGCTTCACGCGCTGGGCGACGAGCGCCACGGCGCGCTGCTCGACCGCCAGGCCGAGGCCGTGCGCGGGGCGATGATCCAGGCCTACGCCGCGGCGCTGTCGGCGTCGCCGCGGGGCGCGGGCGAGGTCGGTGGGTGAGGGGCCGCGGAGTGTGTTAGGCGTACGGCCCTGATGCGAAGCGAGAAGGCACCGGTCCCGCGCTCCGTGGCGCTCGTGCTCTCCGGCGGCGGCGCGCGCGGCGCGTACGAGGTCGGGGTGATGTCGTACCTCTACGACGAACTCGTGCGGCTCCGCGGCGGGCACCTCCCGCCCTTCGACATCGTGTGCGGCACCAGCGTCGGCGCGATCAACGGGTGCCACCTCGCGGCGCACATGGCCGACCCCGTGGCGGGCGTGCGGCGGCTGGTGGAGCTGTGGAACTCCATCCGCTTCGAGCAGGTGATGCGCTTTGACGTCGGGCAGCTCCTGAGGCTCCCGCGGGTGCTCCTCGGCGGCGGCGAGGCCTCGGGCATCTTCGACGTGCAGCCCATGGTCGACCTCATCACCAAGGAGATCTCCTGGAAGATGGTCGCCCGCGCGCTGCGCCGGGGCTTTCTGCGCGCGCTCTGCGTGAGCGCCACGGAGGTCTCCTCGGGGCGCACGACCCTCTTCATCGACGCCCCGCCCGACGTGCCCGAGCCCACGGGCCTCGGCGCGCGGGTGGTGGTGAGGCGCGAGATCATCGGCCCCCAGCACGCCCTCGCGAGCGCGGCCATCCCGCTGATCTTTCCCCCGGTGCGGGTGGGCTCGGGGCTCTACTGCGACGGCGGCCTGCGGCAGAACACGCCCATCGCCCCGGCGATTCGCCTCGGGGCCGAGAAGGTCCTGGTGGTGGGGCTCACGCGGGAGCAACGGGGCTACAACGTCGACGAGGGCGCCGAGGGCGCGCGGCCCGCAGCGCCGAGCGCGTCCTTCTTGCTGGGCAAGGTGCTCAACGCGTTCCTGCTCGACCACGTGGCCGCCGACGTGGAGCTGCTCGTGCGGATCAACCAGATCCTCACCGACGTCGAGACCGTCGGGGGCGACGGCTTTGTCGACAAGCTCAACCGCCAGGCCCTCTCGCGCGGCGCGGAGGCCTACCGCAAGGTCGCCGTGGAGGTCGTGCGCCCGAGCCAGGACATCGGCCGCATGGCCGGCCAGCACGTGCGCCACGGGCGTTTCGCGGGCTCGCTGGTGGCGCGGCAGCTCATGCGAACGCTCGACGCGGGCATGGCCGAGGAGAGCGACCTCGCGAGCTACCTGCTCTTCGACGGCGCCTTCGCGAAGAAGCTCATGGACCTCGGCCGCGCCGACGCCGAGGCCATGCGAGACCGGCTGCTGACGTTCTTCGAAGCGTAGAGGGAGATGTGACCATGGCGAGCGCGTTCCGGCCCGACCTCCTGGCGGGCAAGACGGCCTTCGTGACGGGCGGGGGATCGGGGATCTGCAAGGGCATCGCGCGGGCGTTCCTCGCCCACGGCGCGCGGGCGGTGATCGTCGGGCGCAAGGCCGACCGCCTCGCCGAGGCCGCGGCCGAGCTCAGCGCCGAGACGGGCTCGGAGTGCCTCGCCGCCCCCGCCGACGTGCGCGACGGCGCGCAGGTGAACGCCGCGCTGGACCTCTGCCTCGCGCGCTTCGGCGGCGTCGACATCGTGGTGAACGGCGCCGCGGGGAACTTCCTCGCGCCCGCCGCGCAGCTCTCGAACAACGGCTTTCGCACGGTGCTCGACATCGACGCCTGCGGCACCTTCAACGTCTCCCGCGCGGCCTTCGACAAGGCCCTGGGGGAGCGCGGCGGGGTGATCCTGAACATCTCCGCGACGCTGCACTACGCGGCCACGATGCTGCAGGTGCACGCCTCGGCCGCGAAGGCCGCGGTCGACGCGATCACCCGCACCCTGGCGGTGGAGTGGGGCCCCCTGGGCGTGCGCGTGGTAGGCATCGCGCCGGGCCCCATCGACGGCACCGAGGGCATGGCCCGCCTCGCGCCGCCCGGCATGAAGGACGCCCTCACCGAGTTCATCCCCCTGCGGCGCTTCGGCACCATCGAGGAGATGGGCGACCTCGCGGTGTTCCTCGTGAGCGACGCCGCGCGGTACATCCACGGCGAGACGGTCGTCGCCGACGGCGGCGCGTGGCTCGGCGCGTCGGCGCGCTACCTCGGGTGAGACGCTGACGTCACGAGATCGTCGTCGCGCCCGGTCGCCTCGGCCGGGGGGCCCCTGATCGCGCTACCGTGAAATCTCCCGGCCGAGCGCGCGCAGCCCGGACCCCAGCAGCGCGCCGAGCGCCGAGCCGAGGTCGCCGACCTCTACCCGCGGCGCGTCGGTCGTTCCCGCCACCCGGATCGCCAGCGGCACGGGTCCTCGCGGCAGGAGCGATCCGTTCGTCGCGCGGTCGATCACCTCGGGGGGGATCGAGATCTGACCGCCGAGCGCGATCACCCCGTCGGCGTCGACGCGACCCGTGAGCCGGATCGAGCCCATGTCAGACTCCACGACGATGGGGCCCGCGGTCTCCGCGGCGCCGCCCTCCAGCCGGAGCGGGGCGTCGAAGCGCTGGAGCGCCAACGGCTGGGTGGGGTCGCGTCGTCGCGCGCGTCCGATCGTTCGGGTCCCCACGATCGGGAGGCTCACCGCGATCTGTGGCTGGACGAGGCGACGCGCCACCACGTTGATCCCCTCCAGGCGCAGGCGGCCGTTCGCGCTCGCGCGCATCGCCGCGGCGTCGCGGCCCTCGGCGGTGAGCCTTGCGGTCACGTCGAGGCTGCCCGTGGCGCGGCGGTCAAGCTCCGTCCCCAGCGCCGCGCCGAGCAGGAACAGGTCGATGCGCTCGGCCCGGATGCGCGCGGACACACGGCGCGACGGTGTGACGAGGTCGACGGCGGTCCCGTCGCCCTGAACGCGTCCGCCCATCGCGCCGAAGGAGAGGGTCGGGAAGGTGAGCGTGCCGCCGCGGAGCTGCAGCGACGCGCGCGGCGAGGCGAGGGACACGTCGCGCACGCGCAGCACGTCGGCCCGGAGGCTCCCTTCGAGGTCCGCGTCGCGCAGCCACGCGGGGGTTCCAGGCGATCCGTCGGCCTCCCGGGAGGGCGCGGGGAGGAAGGGGTCGAGGTCGATCACGTCACCCCAGAGGTCGAAGCGCACCCGTCGCGGCGCGTCGAGGCCGGTGGCGTCGACGCTCCCCCGGAGCTGGCCGTGCGGCGTGCGGAGCACCAGGCCCTCGACGCGCGCGTGCGCGGAGGAGGGCGCGTCGGGGTCCCCCTGCGCGCTCACCGAGGCCCGCAGCGAGGCGCTCGCGAGGGCACGCGGCACCCGCGACGCCGCCGCCGGGAGCGCCGGGAGCAGGCGCGCAACGTCGAGCTCGCACACCGGAACGGTCAGCTCGCCGCGGCGGGTTCGCTCGTCCCACCGCGCGCTCCCTTCGAGGTGCGCGCCGGGGAAGACCACGTCGGCCGCCGTCAGCTCGACGCGGTGCGCGCGGCGTCTCCCGCGCGCCGCAAGGATCATGGGTGCGCCAACGACCTTGTCGATGCGGCCGGGGACGGTCACCCGGGCGGCCGTCGCGTCGATCCGCAGGCTCCCGTCGAGGTCCCTCCCGTCGAGGGTGGCGTCGAGGGTGGCGTCGGCGTCGCCCGCGAGCGCGAGCGTCTCGGTCGAGGCGTTGGCCCCGCGGAGCGCCACGCGCGCGCGGATCCGGTGGGCGCTCCCCGCCGTGCGCACCTCGCCCGACGCCCGCAGGCGCCCGTGGAGCGTCACGCCCGGGGGCACGCGGCCCCGCACGATGGGCAACAGCCGCAGCAGCGGGTCCAGGGGTACCTCGCCCGTGTCGATGCTCAGGTCGAAGCGCTCGGCCGATTGCACCTCGCCGCGCAGGTGGGCGCGCAGCGGGCCGAGGGTGAAGCCGAGGCGCTCGACGCGCACGTCGCGCCCGCGCACGCGCCCCGTGAAGCGCGCCGAGAGGGCCGTGCCTGCGGGTTTGTGCAGCGTGTCGGGGAGCTCCACGGTGGCGTCCGCGAGGTCCAGCGAGACATCGACGTCGGCGCCGCCGCCCGCCTCGCGACGTCCCGAGGCGGTGAACCGCAGCGGGCCGGTCAGCGCCGCGCCGCGCGGCACGGTCCCCGCGGGGAGCCAGGGCTCCAGCCGCTCCAGCGAGATGTCACGCGACGCGAAGGCGAGCGCGCGCAGCGTCGGCACGCCGTCGACGCGCGCCACCTGCGCGCTGCCCCCGAGGGACATCCCGTCGAGGGCAACCTCCAGGTGCGTCACGTCGATGAGCCCGTCAGGGCGGAGCGACACGTCGGCGTCGGCGCGCGCGTCCACGGCGGGGTGCTCGCCTCCGGTGCGGCGCCGCAGCACCAGGCCGCGCGCTCGAAGTGACGCGGTCACGCGCGAGGGGCGCCCGCCGTCGAGCGCGACCGCGACGTCGCCGCGCACCGTGGCCGCGAGCAGGCGCATCTGCCGGTGCTTCGACACCACGCGGAGCGCGGGCGCGAGGGTCACGTCGTCGAAGCGAGCGGCGACGCGCGACACGGCGGGCGTGATGGGCGTCCCGTCGCCACCCACGCGGAGCCGACCGAGGGAGACCGTGGCCTGCACGTTGGGCGACGCGCCGAAGAGGGCGGCGGTGAGGTGGGCGGTGGCGTCGCGGTCCGGGCCGAGGTCGCGGACCGAGACATCGAGGCGCTGCAGCGCCGCGGTCTCTGGGTGGCCGTCGGAGACGTCGACGACGCGGAGCGAGCCACGGTCGATGGTCGCGCGCCCGATGCGCAGCGCGCGGAGCAGCCCGCGACCGCCGGCCGGAGGGGCGGGGCGCTGTCGCAGATCGTCGAAGGAGCTTCGGCCACCTGCGAGGATCACCACCGTGACCGCGGGCTCGTGCAGCGACAGGGACTCCACGCGAAGGTCCGCCCCGCCGGAGCTAAGGAGCCTACGCAGAATAAACGTGCCGTTTGCGCCGCCGATCCGCGTCGCACTGCGGCGTCGTGATCGCTCGGAATCCATCGAGGATGCCTTCGCGATCACTCCTTGCAGCGCTCGCGTTTCGACGCCGCAATTCGGCACGTTTATACTGCGTAGGCTCCTAAGGAGCGGCAGGAGGGGCACGCGCACCCGCACCGATGCGACCTCGACCAGC
>JBILLI010000001.1:0-51879 GCA_044376155.1 Polyangiales bacterium | reverse complement strand
CGTCGACAGCCAGGGGCGAACCCTCGTGGCCTTCGGCTCTGGCGACCCCGACCTCCTCGAAGGCACCCACGAGAACCGGGTCGCGTCGATCCTGGAGGCCGCGTCGGTGGACGGCAACGGCCTGGCCTCGGCGATTGACGTGCAGGCGATCTGGGAGTTGCGCCCGGACATGGACACCACCCGCGGGCTCTTTGCGGGCGAGCGGCTCACGGGGCAGCTGACGCTGTTCAACAACGTGCTGTACTTCGGCACCTTCGTCCCTCAGAGCGGCACGGACCCCTGCGACATCGGCTTCGCCCGGCTCTGGGGCGTCGACATGGCGAAGGCCGACGGCGCGAACTCGGTCACGCCCCTGGCGCGCCTCGACCTCGACGGCAACCCCGCGACGACCAACGACATCGTGCGGTCTACGCGGGATCTGAACAACAACTCCGACAACACCGACGACGCCAACACCATCCTGTTCGGCGTGACCGCCGCGCGCCGCGCGTCGTGCAATGTGACCACGACCTCCAGCGACCCCCTCACGGGACAGCCGCGGAGCTTCGTGAGCTCGTCCAACGGCGGCGAGTATCGGCTCTACCTGAACATCGTACAGACCGGCATGAACATGGGCACCCGCACGCAGAGCGTGTCGCGCCCGCTGAGCACGCCGATCTTCCCCGCGCGCATCGACTCGTGGGCGACGGTGTTCGAATGAGCGCCGTCCTCCGCTGGTCCATGTTCGTCTGCGTCGGCGCGGCGTCGCTGGGCTGCCGCCGCCGGGCTCGCCCCGTGGTGCAGCCCGCGATGAGCGCGCCGATGATCGCCGAACCCGCGGCGGCCCCCCCCGCCGAGGAGCCCGCCGACCCGCAGCGCCTGCTCCCGGGAAACGAGAGCGCCTTCGGTCTGCGCATGCCCATGCGCTCGGCGCCGCGCCTGCAGAGCGGCGGCATGAAGATGTTCATGGTCGAGGCCCCGATGCACCGGGTGATGGCCTACCTCCAGGAGCGTCTGCGCATTCAGACCGCGGACATCCACCCCCTCGCGGCGATGGTGCGCGGGGCGCAGGTCACCGAGGCTGACGTGCGACTCGTGGTCGATGTCGGCGTGAGGGATGAGGGCGACCGCACCCTCGTGACTGTGTGGAACCGCAGCGTCGTGCAGGGCGCCGCGGTGCAGGCCCGCACCCTCGACGAGGGGCTGCGCAACGCGGGCATCGACCCGCGCACCGGGCGCGCCCTGCCCGATTACAACAACTGACCCGATCAGCGCTCCGCGCCCTCGCGCAGGCCGTGACGCCGCAGGAGCTCCCGGAGGTGCTTGCGGTCGAGCGAGGCCGCGCGCGACGCCGCCGAGAGGTTGCCCTGATGGTGGTCCATGAGGGCGCTGAGGTATGCGCGCTCGAAGCCGTGCAGCGCGAGGGCGCGCGCGTCGGCCCAGGGCAGGTCGACCCGCGCCGCGTGGGTCTCAGACGACGGTGCCGCGCCGGGGCCTCCCGGTGGGGAGATCTGCAGCTCGGTGAAGCGACGCGCGGCGGGCGAGAGCGCGATGGCTCGCTCGATGACATTGCGCAGCTCGCGCACGTTGCCGGGCCAGTCGTGGCCGTGCAGCAGGTCCAGCGAGGGGCCGTGCACCTCGGCGGGGTCGAGGCCGCGCTGTCGCAAGAGCTCGGAGACCACGGGCGCGATGTCTTCGCGGCGCGCGCGCAGCGGCGGCAGCGCCACGCGGAGCACCGACAGGCGGTAGTAGAGGTCGGGTCGAAAGCTCCCCGCGGCCACCGCGGCAGAGAGGTCGTGGCGGCTCGCGGCGACCACGCGCACATCGACCGCGCGCGGCGCGTCGCTGCCCACCGGGCGCACCTCGCGGGCCTCCAACACCCGGAGCAGCCGCGCCTGCACCGTGGGTGACACCGCGCCGAGCTCGTCGAGGAAGATCGTGCCGCCGTGCGCCCGCTGGAACGCCCCCTGGCGGGGGTTCGACGCGCCGGTGAACGCGCCGCGCACGTGCCCGAAGAGCTCGCTCTCGAGCAGGGACTCGGGGAGCGCGCCGCAGTCCACCGCGACGAAGGGGCCGCGACGGCGCGGGCCCTGGTCGTGCAGCGCCCGCGCGACGAGCTCCTTGCCGGTGCCGGTCTCGCCCTCGACGAGCACGGTGACGTCGCGCTGCGCGGCGAGCTCCAGCACCGCGAAGACCTCGCGCATCGCGAGGCTCTCGCCCACGAGCTCGCCGAAGCGACGCGCGCGCGAGGGGGTGACCTGCACCGCCACCGCGCGGGGGTTCACGCGCAGAAAGCTCCGCCCGATGCCCAGGGTCGCGCCCGGGGGCACCCGCGCCTCGCTGATCGCCGAGCCCTCGAAGCGCACGCCGTTGGTGCTCCCGAGGTCCTTCACCACGATGCCGTCGGGGGTGCTGCGCACCGAGAGGTGGCGGTGCGAGACGCGCGTGTCGGTGAGGCGCAGGTCGCACCCCGCGTCGGTGCCCACGACCACCTCGCCCTCCCACGGGACGAGCGCCACGGCGCCCTTGTCGGGGCCGTCGATGACCACCACCGCGCACTCCGGCCGACCGTTCAGGCCGGGGATGCTCTCGGTGTGGATCGTCGCCGGGCGCGCGCTCACCTCGCGGCGATGGTACATCGTTCCCGCGATGGAGACGCTCCCCCGGCAGATCGGCCCCTTTCGCGTGCTGCGCCACCTCGGGCGCGGGGGCATGGCCGACGTGTTCCTCGCCGTGGCGCACGGGGCCAGCGGCTTCGAGCGGCGCGTGGCGGTGAAGACCCTGCTGCCGGCGCTGCAGGGCGACCCCGACTACGAGCGCGCCCTCATCGACGAGGCCCGCATCGCCGCGCGCTTTCACCACCGCAACCTCGTGCAGGTGCACGACCTCGGCGTCGCGCAGGGCACGTACTGGGTGCGCATGGACCTCGTCGAGGGGACCGACCTCGCGACCCTGCTGGCGCGTGGTCCGCTGCCCGCGCCGTTGTCGCTCTTCATCGCCGAGGAGGTCGCGGCGGCGCTGTCGTACCTCCACGCGCTGCGCGGCGACGACGGACGTTCCATGGGCATCGTGCACCGCGACGTGTCGCCCGCCAACGTGCTGCTCTCGCGCGACGGCGAGGTGCGGCTCGGCGACTTCGGCATCGCGCGCTCGACCCTGCGCGCCGAGGTCACCCAAGGGGGGGTGCGCAAGGGCAAGTACGCGTACATGTCGCCCGAGCAGGTGAGGGGCGAGGCGCTCAGCGCGGCCAGTGACCGCTTCTCCTTCGGGGTGACCCTGCACGAGATGCTCACGGGCGCGCGCCCCTTCGACGGCGAGGGGCCCGTCGAGGTGATGGAGCGCGTGCGCGAGGCTGTGCCCCCGGCGATGATGGGCGTCGACGAGGACCTCGCCGTGCTCGTGCGCACCTGCCTCGCGAAGGACCCCGCGGCGCGCTTCGCCGACAGCGACGCGATGGTGGGCGCGCTGGGCGAGGCGCGTCACCGACGTCCGCGTGCTGCCGCGGCGATGCTCGCGAAGGCGGTGGCGGGGTGAACACCTACGACGAGCTCCCCTACGCGGACTACTGCCACGAGCGCTCCCACCCCGAGCGCCTCGCGGCCATCGCCGTGCTCTGCGGCCGCAGCCCGCCGGACGTCTCCCGGTGCCGCGTCCTGGAGCTGGGCTGCGCCCGCGGCGCGAACCTCCTCCCCATGGCGCTGGACCTCCCCGGTGGGGAATTCGTGGGCGTCGACCTCTCGGCCACGCAGGTCCACGAAGCCTCGCGCCGCGCCGAGGCGCTCGGGCTGCGCAACGCGCGCTTCGTCGCGTGCTCCATCACCGAGGTCGGCGACGAGCTCGGCGACTTCGACTACGTGGTCTGTCACGGGGTGTACTCGTGGGTGCCCGCGGCGGTGCGCGACGCGGTGCTGCGGGTGTGCCGCGCGCGGCTGCGCCCCGAGGGGGTCGCCTACGTCTCATACAACGCCCTGCCGGGGTGGAACGCGCTGCGCACGATCCGGGAGTACCTTGCCGAGCACGCGCACGAAGGCCCTGCGGCGCAACGGGTTCTGCGCGCACGCCGGGCGCTCGCGGTGTGGCGCGCGTCGCTGCAGACCGATGGCTCCCCCTGGGCGGCGTGGATGCGCGACGAGCTCACGGGCATCGCCGAGGCCGAGGACGCCTACCTCTTTCACGAGTACCTCGAAGAGGTGAACGACGCGTTCACCCTGCGGTCCTTCGACGCCGCGGCCCGCGCCCACGGCCTCGTGCACCTCGGCGACGCAGACCTGCGCGTGGGCCGCGCGCTCATGGCCCCGGGGCCGGGCGACGCCGTCGATCTCGCGCAGTCGGTGGACTACACCCGCAACCGACGATTTCGCGCGGCGCTGTTGCAACACGCCGAGAAGGGCGCCGGGCGCGGCGAGCCCGCGGGGGTGGCGAGGCTCTCGCTCTCGACACGCGCCGAGCCCCTGGCGCCCGAGGCCCTCGCGGCGGTGGGCGGCGCGCGCTTCGCCTGGGAGGGCGGCGAGGTCGTGGTGTCGGACCCGTGGCTGCGACAGGCGATGCAGTGCCTCGTCGAGGCCGAGCGACGCCCCGTGGCCTTCGCGGAGCTCGCGAGCGCGGTGGGGGCGCGGCGGGGGGTGGCCCGGCCGAAGGCGCTGCGCGAGGCGGCCGCGCGGGCGTCGGGGGTGCTCGACCTGCTGTTCGATGGGGCGGTGCTGCCGCACCTCGGTCCGGCGCGCTACGCGGGGGGCGCGGGGCTGCGGCCGGAGGCGTCGCCGCTCGCCCGTTCGCAGGCCGTGGGCGACGACGTGGTCACCACCCTGCGGCATACGCGCGTGGAGCTCCCGGCGGATCCTCACGCGGTGCTGCGGCTGCTCGATGGCGCGCGGGACCGCTCCGCGTTGCTTGCCGCGCTCCCCTGGACCGCGCGGGACGGCGACTGCGCCGCGCGGCTCGAAGACGCGTTGGAGTGGCTCGCGGCGAACGCGCTGCTGCGAGGGTGATCAGGGGCGCGCGGGCGCCGTCGGGCCCGCCGGGGGCGTGGGCGTCTCGGCGGTGGGCGTGGGGGGCGTCGCGGGCTGTGCTGCGGGGATGGGGGCGGCGCCCAGGAGTTCTCGCAGCCGCGCGCGCCGTTCGGCCTCGGGGAGCTGCGTGACCTGCGCGGCGTCGAGGGTGAGCATGGGCATGGGGTTGCTGCTGCCCGAGACCACGGGGAGGTGGCCGTCCCAGCGCTCGAGCGCGCGGTAGCTGGTGACCTCGCGGGTGACCGAGAGGCGAATGATCTCGTTGGCCTGCGCCTCGGCGCGCGCGCGGATGAGCAGCGCGTCGGCCTCGCCCTGGGCCCGCTGCCGTGCGGCCTCGGCCTCGCCGTGCGCGCGGGCGATGGCCTGGTCCGCCTCGGCGCGGATCTGCCGCACGCGGTTCTCGGCCTGGATGGCGTTCTGCGTGGCCTCCATCGCGCGGTTGATGGCGCCCATGACGTTGTCGGGGAGGCGCAGCGCGGAGTTGAACGTGAGCTGGTCGATGACGAAGCCGTACTGCGACAGCCGCGCCACCACGCTGCGCAGGGCCTCGTTGATCAGCGCGGTCTTGCCCGCGCCGTAGATCTCCTGCACGGGGCGCCGCGCGGCGGCGTCGTTGATGGCCTCGCGCACCTCGTTGCGCACGTACCCGTGGGCGAGGACCATCAGGTCGCGCTGGCGAAAGCGCCCGTAGAGCTGCGGGGCCTTCTCGGGCTCGATGTGAAACGCGAGGCCCACGTCGGCGTTCACCGTCACGCCCTCAGAGGAGGCGAAGGAGATGGACTCGTCCACCGGCGAGCCCTCGTGCACGTCCTTGGTCCACACCACGTTCTGCACGCTGGTGGGGAACTCCACGACCAGCTCGGTGAGCGGGTTGTAGACCACCCAGCCCGTCACGATCGGCGCGTTCTGCACCCCGCGCGAAGAGCCCGCGAGCTTCACCCGCACGCCGACGTGCCCCGGGTCGACGCGGGTGCACGACGCCGAGCCCACGACGCACGCGACCACCAGCGCCATGATCGTGAACAAGGCGCTGCGCGCGAAGGAGCGCGTGGAGGGAGAGAACTCGATGCTCGGTGCGCCGGGTCGGGCCATGATGGGCGCAGGGTAGTCCTCGGCGACGGGCGCGGGAAGCGACGGGGTCGAGGTCGTGGTACACACACGCTCCCGTGGGATCCCGCGTGTCACCCGAACTCGTTGCACCGCAGAGAGATCGAGCGATTTCGAGGGAGCGCTTCGGGGAACACGCCGCGGCGCTGGGCGCGCTGCTCTGGGCCGCGATGCTTCCGCTGGGGGTGTTCCGTGACCCGGGCGAGGCGCTGGTGGCGCTCGCGGTCGCGTGCGTCGTGCCCCTCGGCGTGTCGGTCGCGTGCAGGGCGATGGGCGACGAGGGCCGCGAGGCGCGCGCGCTGCAACGGCTGCTCGCGGTGGCCGCGCCCTTCGGCCTCGCGAGCTTCGTGCCTGCCGTGGGCGCGCTCGCGGGCGTGCTCGCGGGCGTGTGGATGTTGGCGACGCTCGCCGTCGCGCTGCGGGGCTGGCAGCGGCTCGCGGTGCGCGGCGCGGCCCCCCTCGCGCTCCTCGCGGTGGACCTCGGTCACCTCTACCTCCCGGTGGGCGGCGCCTGGCTCCTCGCGTCGCGGGCGGGCGTCTCGCCCATGGGCTTCTTCGAGCCCATCGTGCTCTACACCGCCGCGCACTTTCACTACGCAGGCTTCGCCGCGCCGGTGGTGCTCGGGCTCCTCGGGCTGTCACTGTTCCCCGATGGGGTCGCGGCTCGGGGCGCGCTCGCGGTCTGGTACGGCGTCGCTGCGGTGGTGGTCATGGCGGGTGTGCCCCTCGTCGCCGTCGGGATCACCGTTTCGCGGGCGCTGGAGTCTCCGTCCGCGGTGGTCCTCGGCGCGGGGATGCTGGTGGGGGCGTGGTTGCTCCTGCGAGAGGGCCTGCGTCGACTGCGGTCTGAGACGGGGTGGGCCCGCGTGAGCGGCGCGCTGCTGGGCGTCGCGGGCCTCTCGCTGGTGCTCTCCATGGGCTTCGCCGTGGCCTTCGCGATGACCGGCTCGGCCGGGCGCGCGGCGCCGGGCGGGCGCATCTCCTTTCACCTGATGGCCGCGGTGCACGGCGCGGCCAACGCCCTGGGCTTCGCCCTGTGTGGGCTGCTCGCCTTCGCGCTCCGCGGTCCGCCCGCCGCCCACGGGGTCGTTCGCTTCACCCGCCCAAGGCTCTCTGCGCGGGGCTTCGTGGGGGTCGACTTCTTCGACCGCGTGGGCGCGGTGGACTCTTCGCGGCCGGTGCGCGGGCAGCTCGATGACCTCGACGACTTCGCGCGAGAGGGCTTCGACCCCGCGCGGGTAGACCCCCGGGTGAGGGCGTTCTACGAGCGCACGGCGGTGCACGCGCTGCGGGCCGAGGCGGTGTGGCACGCGCCCTTCCGTGCGCCCGCGGCGCTGTTTCGTCGCGCGGCGCGAAGGCTCCTGGGGCAGCTCGAGCTCCCGCTGCGTGATGAGCACGGGGAGACCGTGCACACGCGGCTCTTCGCGCTCGACGACGCGCGGGACGGCCGGGCCGGGGCGCGGGGGTATGTGCGGGCGTACGGCGCGGGGGAGAACACCCGGGCGAACTACGTCGCCGCCTACGCCGCGCAGCCCGGCCGCGGCGGGATGTACCTCTCCTGCGCGTTCCCGCTGCCCTTCGCTTCATTGCTGGGGCTGCTGCGCTTCGAGCAGGGCGCGCGGGCGGGCGGGCTCTCGCTCACGAGCGAGTGCAGGGGCGACGACGCGGGGATGTTCCTGGTGACACCGCTGGGCGCGCTGCGGCTGCCGCTGCGAGAGCGCATCGACGTGTGGGCCGACGGCGAGTCTCTGCGCGCCGAGCACCGCGTGTGGATCCTGGGCCTGCGCTGCGTGACGCTCTCCTACGCGCTCACGCGCGCCGGGGCCTGACGTTCGTCGGCGCGCCGTTGGTGGGTGCGCGCAAAGGCCCTTAGGATGCGCCCCCATGACGCGTCTCTCTCTTGCGCTCCTGGGGCTTTGCCTCGTCGCCGCGTGCAGCAACACGTCGGGCGAGACCGTGATCGACAACACCCCCGGCGACGCCGGGTCGGCCGACGTCGCGGTCGCAGACACCGGTCCGAAGGAGGTTGACGCGGGTCCGGCCGACACCGGGCCTGACCTCACCGCGACGCAGATCGAGACCGAGGCGCCCACGCGGGTGCGGGCGGGCGAGGTCATCATGGCGCGCTGCGTGCTGCGCAACGCCGCGGGCATGGACGTGGCGCCCCCCGCGGGCATGACCCCGACGCTGACCTTCGCGCCCGCCGACGCGGTGCGCGCGAGCGGGTCGACGTACACCGCGGTGCGCGTGGGCACGGTGACCGCGCGCTGCGCCCTCGGGTCGCTCAGCGACGCCACCCCCGCCGAGATTCGCGTCGACGCCGGCGCGCCCGCGCGGGTCACCACCACCCTCGACCGGGCGATGATGACCGCGGGCGAGAGCGCCACCGCCACCTGCGCGGTGACCGACGCCGAGGGCAACGCCATCACCGACGCGACGCCGCGGGTCGCCGTGACCCCCTCGGGCGACGGCGTGGCGGTCACCGGCAACGCCGTGCGCGCGGAGCGCAGCGGGAGCTTCATGGTCCGCTGCGAAGTGCCTGGGGCGCAGGGAGATCCGGCGACGCTGACGGTCTCTGCGGCGCTGCCCGCGCGGCTGGTCATCGCGCGCTCGCCCGATCAGCCGCTGTACCGCACGGGCCAGGAGGTCGAGGTCGTCGCCACGGTGACCGACCGCTTCGGCAACCGCGTCGAAATGCCCGCGCTGGAGTACGCCACCGCGACCCAGGGGATGAACATCCGCCCCGGGGTCTACAGCTACGCCGAGGAGGGGCGCTACACCATCACCGTGCGGGTCACAGGGATGACCGAGGGGGGCGTCGCCCTCTCGGAGTCGACCTCGTTCACGGTCGACTCCAGCGGCCCGGCGATCTCGTGCACGGTGCCCGGCAACGTCACCATGGTGAACCACGCGCCGGGCGCGCCGCTGATGATCCGCGGCACGCTGCGCGACACCTCGGGGGTGCGCTCGCTGACGGTGAACGGCGCGGCGGTGACCCCGGGCAACGACGGCACGTTCACCGCCACGGTGCCCTCGCGCTTCGGCATGGTCTTCGTCGACGTCGAGGCCACCGACACCAACGGCCTGGAGAACAGCCGCACCTGCACGTACCTCGTGTCGGACCGCTGGCTCGCCGAGACCTCGCTGCTCGACAACGGCGTGTCGCTGCGGCTCGCGCAGTCGGCGCTCGACGACGGCGACCCCGTGTCGCCCATCACCTCGCTCGACGACGTGCTCCAGACCGTGGTGAACAGCACCGGGCTGCGCACCCAGCTCGACACCGCGCTGCGCGCCGCGAACCCGCTGAAGAACTCCTGCGATCAGGAGGTCTGCGTGCCCTTCGTGGGGTGCTCGTGCATCTTCCGCTCGCGGGTCGACTACGACGGCAGCGAGATCAACGGGCCCAACACCACCGCGCTGACCCTGGTCGACGGCGGCCTGCGCGCCAACGTGCGCTTCGAGAACGTGCGCGTGCGCCTGCGCATCTCGGGCACGCTCAGCACCTCGGGGTGGGTCACCGTGCGCTCCGTGGATGTCGGGGTGATCTTCGACCTCAGCGCCTCGGGCGGGCGACCGCGCGCGGTGGTGCGACCCAACTCCACCACCGTGAGCGTGGGGCAGATCAGCACCGACTTCAGCGGCCTCACCGGGGTCATCGTGAACGTCGTGGCCTCGCTCGCGCAGGGCATCGTGCGCAACCTCGTGTCTGACGCCCTGCGGAGCTACGTGAGCGACAACTTCACCCGCGTGCTCGACGGCGTGCTCGGCGGGCTCGACGTCTCCAGCCTCGGCGCGAGCTTCAACGTCCCGCGGCTCGATGGGATGGGCACCCTCCCGCTGCAGTTCGGCCTCGGGCTCTCGTCGCTCAGCGCGAACACCTCGCGGCTGTCGCTGGGCCTGGGCACGCGCTTCACCGCGATGACCGTGCGCGGCACCACCAGCCGCGGCGTGGCCCTGCCGCCCGCGGTGAGCGACACCGTCGCGCTGACCCGCCCCGCCACCGTGACGCTGCAGCCGGCGGTGCTCAACGGGGCCCTCCACGCGCTGTGGCGCGGCGGGTTCTTCGACGCGAGCATCTCGGTCGGCAGCCTCGGGGACGTCTTTCCGCAGGGCACCCGCGTGCGCATCGACACGGCGCTCCCGCCGGTGGCGCAGCTCCGCACCGACGGCCGCATGGGGGTCGACCTCGGTGGGCTCACGGCGTCGATCCCGCTGCCCGGCGCGTCGCAGCCCTTCGCGGTGTCGGTGGGCGCGCGGGCGTCGCTCGCCGTGACCCTCATGGGCAACGACCTGCGCTTCGGCGGGATCACCCTCGACGAGCTGCACATCTCGCTGGAGAGCCAGTCGATCACCGGCACCGAGCGCACCGCGCTCACCCGCGCCGTGCGGCTCATCGTCGAGGACCTGCTCACGCGCTCGCTCAACGACGCGCTGCCCGCGATCCCCATCCCGGGCTTCGCCATCCCGAGCTCGCTGTCGACCTACGGCCTGCCCACGGGCCGCGAGCTCGGCATCACGTCTCCCACGCTGAGCCACGGCTCGGGCCTGTTCGTGCTCGGCGGCGGCTTCGGGCTGCGCTGACCTCCCTCACCGATCCCCCTGCGCCGCAGGGGGATGTGACCCCTCACCGAACGAAGTGATCGGCGTAGGCGCGGTGCAGCGCCGGGGCCTCGTCGCGCCTTGAGGTGCGGTAGCCCGAGCGGATCGCCGCGACGGTGAGCGTGCGCTCCGTCGCGGTGAAGTCTACCCGCCAGTCGCGCACCGCGAGCTCGTGGCCGTCGGGGGTCGCGCGGATGCGGCGGTAGGCGTGGGGCGCCGGTCCCAACCGCAGCGCGCGCTCCACCGGGGCGGTGAGGTCCTCGCCGTGGGCCGCGAGCCAGTCGCGCTGCACCGCCGCGCGCTCGGACCACGCGACAAACCAGGGGGCCTCGGGGTCCTGGGCGATCCACCCCGTGCTGGCGTCGGGGATCGCGTCGACGAAGGGCACGTAGGGCTTGAGGTCGACCACGGGGGTGCCGTCGAGGAGGTCCACGCCCTCGACGTGCACCGACAGACCCTCGACCCGCAGGAGCTTCAACACGCTCATGCCCAGGGGGTTCGGGCGGTGGGGCGAGCGCGTCGCGAAGACCCCGCGCTTCACCCCGCGGCTCCTCGGCGGCAGCACCTTGGGGCGCCACGAGTCGTTGCGGTGAAAGACGAAGAGCACCCAGACGTGGGTCCAGCGGTCGAGGTCGCAGAGGGCGTCTTCGAAGCCGTGTCCGGGGAAGAGTTCAATGACCCCGCGGGCCCCGTCGGCGGCGTAGGGCTGCCGCGCGGCTTCGGACTTCTCCCGCGCCTCGGTGCGCATCACACCGATGGGGACCAGGGTCACAGGATCGCGCACCGCGCGAGGGTGCCGGGGCGTCGCGGCGGCGTCCAGGGGCGACGGTTGACGAGGGGCCCTCGATGGGGTCTCTCTCGGCGACGCCGCGCCCATGCGTTTGCCCCTCGACGACCACCACCTCGACCTCTGGCTGCTGCACGCGCCGGAGCCCTGCGACGCGCGGGAGCTCACCCACGGCCTCACCGCGCTCTCCCCCGAGGAGCGCGCGCGGCACGACGCGATGAACCACCCCCGCGCCCGCGACGAGCACCTGCGCGCGCGCCGCATGGTGCGCCACGTCTTGTCGCACTACGCCGACGTCGCGCCGCACGCGTGGCGCTTCTCGCCCAACGCGCACGGTCGCCCCTTCGTCGCCGCCCCATCGCTCCCGCGCCCGCTGCACTTCAACCTCTCGCACACCCGCGGGATGCTCGCGATGGTCGTCTCACGGAGCGCCGACGCGGGGTGTGACGTCGAGTGGCACCCGCGGCGGGGAGACACCGTGGCCGTCGCCCATCGGTACTTCGCCCCCGCGGAGCTCGATGCGCTGCGCGCGCTGCCCGCGCACCGCCAGCGGCCGCGCTTCTTCACCCTCTGGACCCTCAAGGAGGCGTACATCAAGGCCCGGGCCCTGGGGCTCGCGATCCCCTTGCAGCGCTTCGCGTTTCACGTCGACGACGACGAGACGCCGCGGGGCGTGGCCTTCGCGCCAGGCTTCGACGACCAGGCCGAGCGCTGGTGGTTCGCGCGCCATGACCCCACGCCCGAGCACACCCTCTCCGTGGCCTGGGGCGTGCGCGGCGCGCCCCCCACGCTGCGCACCCACCGCCTCGACCTCGCCGCGCTCGATCAGGGGAACGCGTAGACCTCGGCCTCGCCGTGGATCGACACCAGCGCGTCGACGTACTGCACCAGCGTGTCGCGTCGGCGCAGCACCCCGCGGAGCTGGGCGTCGTTGAGCAGCGGCTCATCGGCCAGGGCGTCGTCGGCGATGCTGGTGCGCAGGGCCTCGAGGGTGAGCCCGCGGGCGTGCGCCACGAACGACCGGGAGAACCGCTGCACGCGCTGGAACCACGCGAGGATGATCTCGTAGCGGCCCCGCGGCATGGGTTCGTAGAACGCGCCGTTGTTGTCGCGAAACACCAGGCGGCCGTCGCGGTCTTGCAGGGTGTTGGTGCCGTGCCAGCGGTCCCAGTTGCCGATGAGGAAGTCGAAGGCGATCACCGTCGACACGTCCTCGGCGCGGTTGCGCTCGCCGTCGGGGATGGCCTCGCCCTGGGTGAGCAGCCGGGTCCAGCGGTCGAGGGTGGGCCCCGAGTAGATCTGCGCCGAGCGCAGCACCGGCACCCAGTAGATCATCGCGCCCCACGAGACCCCCTCGCGAAAGCGCACCCGCGAGAGCGCCGCGCCGCTGGGGAGCTCGTCGCGGCGAAAGCGCCGCAGCACCGCGGGGGGCACGCGCTCGACGCCGAGGAGCTGCGCGACCCGAAAGGCCCCGATCTCACCGCGGAAATGCTCGAGGTGCAGCGTCTCGGAGGGCTTGTAGGCCCCGTCGATGTCGCCCCCGAGGTCGCACCGGAGATTGATCGACGTGTTGCCCACCTCGCGCATCGCCAGCACCGGCTGCGCGCGCAACGCGCGGATGATGTCCTCTTCCGACACCCCCGCGTACCGTCGCCGCGTGGGGTCGGGCACCGCCGCGAGGAGGGTCGCGCTCCCGGGCGCCGCCGCGTTGGTGTGCGCGACGTCGTCGGGCGAGCGCTGGTACGGGTTCTCGGGGAGGGAGGGATCTTGCGCCGAGACGGCGCCACCGAGGGCAAGGACCGCGGCGGCGATGAGGGGACGCAGGGGGCGCATGAGGTACAAGACGAAGGGACACTGTATCTCCCTTCAACGGTCCCGTGCGAACTCTCCTCACCTGTCGGGCGCGGGTGGACCGCGCGAGCCCGTCGGGGTAGGGGTGAGCCATGCGTGGGGTCGTGCTGGTTCGGGCCTGGATCGTTGGGGTGATGCTCGCGGCGGTGGCCTGCACCGCGCCGCCGGGAGGGGGCCTGCAGTGCACCTTCGACTCGGACTGCGAGCGGCCGCTGGTCTGCGCCGCGGGGAGCTGCCGAACGGCGTGCATGACCGACGCCGACTGCGCGGGCGGCACCTGCCACGTCGACCCGGTCTCGAGCCGTCGAATCTGTGTGCCCGCCGGCGCGCCCGCGCCTTGCCGCTACGCCTCGGAGTGCGGACCGAACGAGATCTGCACCCGCGACGGGCAGTGTCGACCGCAGTGCGTGGCCGACTACGACTGCCGGGTGATCAACCCCTTCACGCGCTGCGTCGAGGGCCAGGTCTGTCGGGTCGTCTGTGACCCGGCGCGCGGCAACTGCGACAACGATGACCGCAACGGCTGCGAGACCGACACCGCGACCTCGGTGGACCACTGCGGCGCGTGCGGCACCGCGTGTCCGTCGGCGGCGAACGCCCGCGCCACCTGCACCGCCGGGCGCTGCGACCTCGTCTGCGAGGCGCCCTTCGCGGACTGCGACGGCGACCCTGCCAACGGCTGCGAAGAGGACCTCTCCCTGCCCACGAACTGCGGCGCCTGCGGCACCCGCTGCATGCCCCCGGCCCCGCTCTGCGCGCCGTCCACGGGCGCCGGCCCGCGCTTTCGCTGCGCCGCGGTCTGCAACGCCCCTTCGCCAGACCTCTGCGCCGGCGTCTGCACCGACCGCACCTCCGATCCCCGTCACTGCGGCCGCTGCGACAACGTCTGCCCCGCGGGGGCGGCCAGCGCCGCGGTGTGCGACGAGGGCACCTGCGGCCTCCGCTGCGACGCGGGCGCGGCCGACTGCGACGGCGATGCCACCAACGGCTGCGAGGTGACCCTGGCGATGAGCGCGTCGCACTGCGGCGCGTGCGGGGCGGCGTGCCCCCTGGGGCCCAATGCCACCGCCTCGTGCGCCGAGGCGCGCTGCGCGCTGGTCTGCGCGCCGGGATTCGCGAACTGCGACCTCGACGACCGCAACGGCTGCGAGGTCGACACCCGCACCGACGCCGACCACTGCGGCACCTGCACCACCCGCTGCGACCGCCCGGCCAACGGATCCGCCGTGTGCGCCGCGGGGCGCTGCAGCCCGGTGTGCGCCGACGGGTACGCCGACTGCGACGGCGCGCCCACCAACGGCTGCGAGGTCGACGCCCGCGCCGACGCGCGCAACTGCGGCGGCTGCGGCATGGCCTGCGCGCCGCCCAACGCCGTGGGCGCGTGCGCCGCGGGGCGCTGCGGGGTGGCCTCGTGCAACCCGGGCTTCGCCGACTGCGACGGCGACCCCAGCAACGGGTGCGAGGTCGACACCCGCAGCGCCCCCGCGCACTGCGGCCGCTGCGGCAACGCCTGCCCCTCGACAAACGGCGCGGCGTCGTGCAGCGCCGGGGCCTGCGCCATCACCTGCGCCGCGGGCTTCGGCGACTGTGATGGGAACGCGGCCAACGGCTGCGAGGTCGACACGCGGGTCAACACCCTGCACTGCGGCGCGTGCGGCACCGCCTGCTCCTTCCCCAACGCGGGCGCGCGCTGCGCCGCGGGGCGCTGCGAGTCGACGCGGGTGTGCGCCCCCACCACCCGCGGAGACTGTGACGGCAACGAGGCCAACGGCTGCGAGACCGACCTGCTCGCCGCTGCCCCGCACTGCGGCGCCTGCGGCGCGGCCTGCAGCCTCCCCAACGCCACCGCCACCTGCGCGGGTGGCCGCTGCGGCGTGGCGTCGTGTAGCGCGGGCTTCGCCGACTGCGACGGCAACCCCAGCAACGGGTGCGAGGTCGACACGCGGGTGACGCCCTCCCACTGCGGCCGCTGCGGCAACGCCTGCCCCTCGACGAACGGCGCCGCGTCGTGCCGCGCGGGGGCCTGCGCCATCACCTGCGCGACGGGCTTCGGCGACTGCGACGGCAACGTCGCCAACGGCTGCGAGACCAACACCAACACCGCGACGGCGCACTGCGGCCGCTGCGGAGGCGCCTGCAACCTCCCCAACGCGGTGGCGGCCTGCGGCTCCGGGCGATGCACCGTGGCCGCCTGCAACCCGGGCTTCGGCGACTGCGACGGCAACCCCGCCAACGGCTGCGAGGTCGACCTCCGCGTCGCCCCCACGAGCTGCGGCGCCTGCGGGCGCGCGTGCAGCAGCGCGAACGGCACGGCCACCTGCGCGTCTGGCGCCTGCGGCATCACCTGCGCGTCGGGGTTCGGGAACTGCGACGGCGACGCCGCCAACGGATGCGAGACGAACACCGGCACCTCCACCGGGAGCTGCGGCGCCTGCGGCCGCTCCTGCGCGGTGGCCAACGGCGCGCCGAGCTGCGCGGGCGGGCGCTGCGGCGTGGCGTCGTGCAACGCGGGCTTCGGCGACTGCGACGGCGACGCCGCCAACGGATGCGAGACCAACACCAACACCGCGACGGCGCAGTGCGGCGCCTGCGGGCGTGCGTGCAGCGTGCCCAACGCCACCGCCGCCTGCGTGGCCGGTGCGTGCGGGGTGGGGAGCTGCAGCGCGGGCTTCGGCGACTGCGACGGCGACCCCCGCAACGGGTGCGAGACCGACCTGCGCGCGACCCCGTCAAGCTGCGGCGCCTGCGGGCGTGCGTGCAGCGTCGCCAACGGCGTCGCGGGCTGCGCGGGCGGCGCGTGCACCGTGGCGAGCTGCAGCGCCGGCTTCGGCAACTGCGACGGCAGCACGACCAACGGCTGCGAGACCGATACGCGGACGTCGAACGCGCACTGCGGCGCCTGCGGCGTCGGCTGCACCACCGGCATGGTGTGCTCGGGCGGCGCGTGCGGCAACGTCTGCGGCACGGGGCTGACCTTCTGCGCCGGGCAGTGCTTCGACCTCCGAACCGACCCCGCGAACTGCGGCGGCTGCGGCACCGCGTGCCCCGCCCGCGCCAACGCGTCCCCCACCTGCGGCGGCGGCATGTGCGGCTTTCGCTGCAACGTGGGCTTCGGCGACTGCGACGGCAACGCGGCCAACGGCTGCGAGACGAACCTCGGCGCCGCCACCGCCCACTGCGGCGCCTGCGGCAACGCGTGCAACACCACCAACGGCGCGGCGACCTGCGCCGCGGGCGTCTGCGGCATCACCTGCAGCGGGGGATGGGGCAACTGCGACGGCAGCGCGGCCAACGGCTGCGAGACCGACGTGCGCACCGCGGTGTCGCACTGCGGCGCGTGCGGCCAGGGCTGCGCGGCGGCCAACGGCGTCGCGGGCTGCAGCGCGGGCGCCTGCACCGTGGCCAGCTGCAACGCGGGCTTCGGCGACTGCGACGGCAACGCGGCCAACGGCTGCGAGACCAGCACCAGCACCTCGGTGTCGCACTGCGGCCGCTGCGCGAACGCGTGCAGCGCCGTCAACGGCGCGCCCTCGTGCGGCGGCGGCGCCTGCGGCATCACGTGCGCCGCGGGGTGGGGCAACTGCGACGGCAGCGTCACCAACGGCTGCGAGACCGACACGCGCGGCGACGTGAACCACTGCGGCGGCTGCGGGGCCCGGTGCTCCCTGCCCAACGCGGTGCCGGGCTGCAGCGCCGGCGCGTGCGTGGTGCTGAGCTGCGCGACCAACTGGGGCGACTGCGACGGCGTCCCTTCCAACGGCTGCGAGACCAACCTGCTCACCAGCCCCTCGCACTGCGGGCGCTGCGCCGCCGCGTGCGCGCTCGCGAACGCCACGCCCACCTGCGCCTCGGGCGCCTGCGGCGTGGGGAGCTGCAACGCGGGCTTCGGCAACTGCGACGGCAGCGCGTCGAACGGGTGCGAGACCAACACCGGCACCAGCGCCAGCCACTGCGGCGCCTGCGGCAACGCCTGCACCGTGCCCAACGCCACCCCGGCCTGCGCCGGTGGCGCCTGCGGCGTGGGGAGCTGCAACGCGGGCTTCGGCAACTGCGACGGCAACGCGTCGAACGGCTGCGAGACCAGCACGAGCACCAGCGCGGCGAACTGCGGCACGTGTGGAAACGCTTGCGCCACTGGGTTCTTCTGCGCGTCGGGGGTGTGCACGCGAGACTGCGCGGGCCTCACCAACTGCAGCAACGTGTGCGTCGACACCACCCGCAACGCGTCCCACTGCGGCGGCTGCGGGGTGGTGTGCCCGCCGCGCAGCAACGCCGCCGCGGTCTGCCTCCAGTCGACCTGCGGCTTCGCCTGCAACGCGGGCTTCGGCAACTGCGACGGCAACGCGACCAACGGCTGCGAGACCAGCACCAACACCAGCGCGTCGAACTGCGGCGGCTGCGGCCTGCCCTGCGCCCCGGCGAACGCCACGGGGGCGTGCAGCGCCGGCGTCTGCGGCGTGGGGAGCTGCAACGCGGGCTTCGGCAACTGCGACGGCAACGCGGCCAACGGCTGCGAGACCAGCACGAGCACCAGCGCGTCGAACTGCGGCGCCTGCGGCAACGCGTGCAGCCTGCCCAACGCCACGCCGGCCTGCGCCGCCGGGGTCTGCGCGATCGCGGCGTGCCTCACGGGCTTCGGCAATTGTGACAACAACGCCGCCAACGGCTGCGAGACCAACACCAACACCAGCGCGACGAACTGCGGCGCCTGCGGCAACGCGTGCTCCTACGCGAACGCCGCGGCGGTGTGTACCTCGGGCCGCTGCGGGCTCGGCGCCTGCAACAGCGGCTGGGGCAATTGCGACGGCGGCGCGACCAATGGCTGCGAGCTCAACCTCACGGGCAACGTCTCGAACTGCGGCGCCTGCGGCAACGTCTGCCCGCGGGTCGGCGGCGGCTCGGCGACGTGCGTGAACAGCGTGTGCGGATACGTCTGCAGCGCAGGGTTCTACGACACGGGGAGCGGGTGCGCGCGCATCGCCGCGCCCCGACCGTTGTTCCCGATGTCGACCTCGCGGGTGACCTCGCAGCGTCCGACGCTGCGCTGGGCCGCCGCCGCCGCGCCGGTGGACGGCGTGCGCCTGCAGGTGTGCCAGGACCGCGCGTGCGCCACGGTGATCACCCAGCAGGACCTCACGGGCACCTCGTACACGCTCGCCACGACGCTCGCGCAGGGCGTCTACTTCTGGCGCCTCTACGGCCGCGTCGGGACCAACGTGGGCACGCTCGCGTCGCCGGTGTGGGAGTTCTTCGTGGGGGCGCGCACCGCCACGCGATCCACCGCGCGCGGGACGGTGCCCGACTTCAACGGCGACGGCATCGCCGACGTGGTCGTGGGCGCGCCGAACATCGACCGGGTGTACGTGTACTACGGCTCGATCAATGGTCCGCCCTCGGCGCCGAGCCTGACGCTCAACGGCGCCGTCAGCGGCGGGCGCTTTGGCTCGACCGTTTCGAGCGCGGGCGACGTGAACGGCGACGGCTTCGGCGACCTCCTCGTCGCCGAGAGCACTCGCGAGCAGGCGCACGTGTTCCTGGGGGCGTCGACGGGTCTGAGCCCGACGCGCACGACCCTGAGCAACCCCAACACCGGGGGCTTCGGCGTCAGCGCCTCGTGGGCGGGCGACACCGACGGCGACGGCTACGGCGACGTCATCGTGGGCGCCAACCGCGCCCTGCGCGCGCTGGTCTACGCCGGCGCCGCGGGGGGCATCTCGACGACCCCGGCGCGCACGCTCGCCTCGACGCAGCCGGGCTTCGGCACCCTCGTGCGCGGCCTCGGCACGGTGAACGACGACGACCTCTCCGACGTGGCCGTCACCTCCACCACGGGCTGGTCGGTGTTCCTCGGGGCCAACACGGGGGCGACGAACTACGTGCCGCTGGCGAACATCCGCGACATCAACAGCGCGGGCGACGTGAACGGTGATGGCCGCGCCGACCTCATCGTCGCGACCTGGCTCTTTCGCGTGGGGCAGAACGGGCTCCACGTGACCAACGTGCACCACGGCGGCAGCGCGGGCATGACCACGTCGCCTGCGCGGACCTACACCGAGTCGCTCCCGAGCAACGACGCCGCCGCGTCGGGCATCGACGACGTGAACGGCGACGGCTACGGCGACGTGGTCGTCGCGGCGCAGGGCACCATGCTCCGCGTCTACAGCGGCGGCGCCGCCGGCGCGGGCGCCACGTCGGTGGACATTCGGGTCAGCGGATGGGCCCACGGAGACGCCGTCGCCTCCGCGGGCGACACCAACGGCGACCTGCGCGACGACATGATCGTGGGCTTTCCTGACTCCGGCTGCGAGTTCAGCGGGAGCTTCGCGGTGCGCATCTACCGCGGCGGCGCCTCGGCGATCAGCGTGAACCCGCAGCAGATCAACGCGCCTGACACCCAGTGCAGCGATTTCGGCGTGACCGTGGCCTGGGCGCGACCCGCGAACCCCCGTCTGTTCGTCGGAGGCTGAGCCCCACATGTCGCTGGCCCAGTGCCTCGTCGACGCCTTCGGCGACGCGCCCGGCGCGCGGGTCGCGTCACGCATCCCCCCGGCGTGGGAGTCCCTGGGCCCCGGCGCGCTGGTGCTCTCGGCCACCGTCACCGACGGCGAGGCCGTGATGGTGCGTGCGGTGCGCGACGATCGCTGGCGGGTCTCGCTCGACCCGCCGACGGACCACGCGCGCGAGCGCAGCTCCGTGGAGCTCGCCGCCGACGCGTCGCGCCGACTCGTGCACGACCTGCAAGCGCCGCTCGGCGCCGCGCTGGGGCGCGTGGAGATCGCCGACCTCGACCACCCCGACCTGCGCGAGGCGGCGTCCCTGCTCCACGACCTCGCCGCGGTGCAATCGATGCGCGCGGAGCGGTTCCCGCGCGTGTGCGACCGCCTCGTCGACGACCCCGGCGGCCTCCACCGGGTCGAGCACGCGCTCCAGCGGGAGTACGCGCGTCACGGGTTTGGCTGGCGCTTCGATCAACCCGCGGGCGAGCTCGCGACGGTGGGCGGAGATGCCCTGCAGAGCGCGCTGGTGATCCTGGCTGAGAACGCCCTGCAGGCGCTGCAACGCGGCGGCGTCGAGGCGCAGGCCTCGGTCGAAGTCAGCGACGGATTCCTCGTGCTGCGGGTCCTCGACGACGGCCCGGGGGTGGAGCCGGCGTGGCGCGACTCCCTCGGCCTCGCGACGTGGCGACGCAGCCCCCACCGCGCGAGCCGCGGCCTGTGGACCCTCGGGGTCATCGCCGCGTCCCTCGGCGGCGCCATCTGCCTCGCGCCGCGCGCGTCCCGTGGGACCGACGCGCGCGTCGCGCTCACCCTGGGACCTCTTCAGCGAGCATCGCAAGGATGAGCTCGTTGAGCGAAGACTCACGCACCACGCGCTCCGTGACGCCCGCGCGCTCTCGCGGCGGCGGCACCAGCGACGGCGGGGCAACGCGCGGCGCCGTGTAGCGCATCGAGTTGCTGAACACCGGCGGGTTCGACGGGGGCCGCTCCACCGCAGGCAGCCGCGGAGGCAGCAGCGAGCCCGGCACCGCCGGGACCTCCCGCGCGGCGACCGCGACGTCGGCCGTGCGCGCCCCGGTCGCGCGAAGGCTACCCGTGGAGCGCGACGACGTGACGCGGGCGGCGGGCGTGGGCGTGCCGGCCGCGGGGCTCAGGGTGGAGCGCGGCGGCGGCGCGAGGGAGCGCATCGTCGGCGCCTCCACGGGCGGTGGCGGCGGGGCGGTGATGCGGGGCTCGATGGGCTCCGCGATGGGCGGGACCTCCGCGGGTTCGAGCAGCGCGTCGAACTCTCCGTCGCGGAGCGCGACGAACATCGCCTTGTGCTGCTCCTGCATGCGCCGACGGATGTAGGCGATGAGGTCGGCCTCCTCGAGCGAGTCGGCGTAGCTCGACTTCACCGACTTGAGGATCCGCCCGCCGTCGACGAAGAGGTGCGTGATGATGTGCGGCCGCGCCACCCCCGAGTCTTCGGTCTGGATGTGGAACAGCTTGCCCTTGTGGCGGACGTTGGTGTTGTAACCGAGCTGGGGCGACTGCACCTTCGCCATGATCATTGAGCTGTAACACGCCTCACGACGCGCGGGCGAGCCACGCGCAGGCGACGTATCCGGCCAGCGCCGACGCCTCGGCCACGAGCAGCCCGACGCGCCCCGCAGCCCACAGCGCCGCCCAGGGGAACAGCCAACGCGCCGCCCGCGAAGCGCCCAGGACCTTCGCCCGGCGTGAGGCCGCGAACCACCCCAGCGCCAACGCGGCGCCCAGGAGTGATTGCGCGAGCCACAGCGCGACGGCGCGGGTCATTCCGCGAGGAACTCCACCGCCGTGCCGACCATGCGCAGGTGCCCGTCGGCCGACCGCCGCGTGACCTCCACCACGGCGTCGGCGTCGGCCTCGCAACCCGCCTGCTGGAGGTGGGTGCGGCACTCGGCCTCCTTCGACGTGCGACACTCCGCGGTGACCACCGCGATGGCGACGCGCCCCGTGGATGGGCCGCGGTCGGAGTAGAGCGGAACGGTCGTGCACGCCTCCGTGCGCGGCGTTCGACGCGCCTCGATGCGCCGCACGATGTGAGCGGACGAGAAGCACCCCAGCATCAGCGGGGCGACCCAGAGCACACGCGCGAGGGACATGGCAGGTATCTTCGCCGCGCGCCGCCGCGCAGGTCCAACAGATTGCGCGCGGGCCCTGTGGGGAGTCAGCGGCGCCGACGGCGGCGGCCTGGCTCCTCGGCGGGGGGAGGGGGCTCCTCGACCGGGGGCGGCGGAGGCGGGGGAGCGACCTCGGGCGCGTGCGAACAGCGCAGACCCAGGGTGGCGAGGCGCACCGACGGGCCCAGCGGCGAGCGCGCGGTGGTGCTGAACTGGTTGGCCGTGTTCGCGAACCAGTGACCGCCGCGGATCACGCGCTCGGAGCCCGACGAGGGCCCCGCGGGGTCGGTGACGGGCGTGGCGACGTAGGCGCCGAACCAGTCCGAGACCCACTCGGCGACGTTGCCCGACGCGTCGGCGAGGCCGAAGGGCGAGAAGCCACCCACGTACGTGCCCACGGGTGAGGTCGCGCCGAAGCCATCGGAGCCTGCGATGAGCGTCGGGCGGCGAGGCTGCCCGGGGCGCTCCATGAGGGTCTGGCACTCGGCGTCGCAGCCGTTCACGAGCTGCCCGCCCGGCGCGCGGTCGTCCCAGGGGTACCGCCGGGGCTCGAGGCCTCGCGCCGCGAGCTCCCACTGCGCCTCGGTGGGCAGCGCGCCCCCGCGCGAGCGGCAGTAGGCGGCGGCCTGCGCGTGGTCGACACAGTTCATCGGGTGAAGGTCGCGGTCGTTGCGCGCGCCGTTGCAGAACTGGCTGAAGAACTGCGCGTCGGCCACCGAGAGCCCAGGGAAGTTCACCGTGCTGTACACCGTGCACGCGCCCGACTGCACACACTCGCGGTACTGCCGGACCGTCACCTCGGTGCGGTCGATGCAGTACGGCGAGAGGGTCACGCGGTGGGGCGGGCCCTCGGCGGAGGTCGCGCCGCCCTGACCCGCCACCGCGCCCATCATGAAGGGTCGCGGCTGCACCAGCACCATCCCGTCGGGGCAGCGCAGCGCATCGCCCGTCGCGGGCGACGCGGGCGGCGGGGTCGCTGCAGGCGGCGGGGTCGCTGCGGGCGGCGGGGTGCTCACCACGGGGGGAGGGGGAGGGGGCGCGGGCGGCGGGGTCGCTGCGGGCGGCGGCGCCGAGGCGTTGTCGCCGCACTGCGACGCGTCGAGGCACACGCAGCGGTTGCGGGCCTCGACCCACTCGGCGCCGTTGTCGCAGCAGTGGTCCGCGCTCTCGTGCTGCGGTGCGACGCAGCGCGCGCGGCTGCGGCGCTGCGCCGATGCCTCCTCCGCCGATGCGCTCACGGTGAGCGCGGCGAGCAGTCCCCAGATCCAGACACGTGCGCCTTGAAGCATGCTGAAGGTACCTCCGACGATCGTTCGCCGCGCCCGAAGGGGTCGCGTCGCGCGCAGTTGAACAACGCCGCCGCGATCGGTGCAAGGGACCCGCATCGGCGGCGCGCTGATGACCCTCCGACGAGGCCTCGGGGGAATCGCTTCACATGTCCGTCGCGTCAGCGCTCCGCGCCGATGGAGCGGAGGTATGCCCGCAGCGCGGGGAGGTCCTCTTCGCGCAGCGCCGTGGGGTCCACCGCGGCCATGAGACCGCCGTCTTCAGATCCCGCGTGGAGCGCCTGCACGACCTGCGCGCCGGTGCGGTGGAGGTCGGTCAGCCGGCCGCCCCGAGGCTCGTCGCCCTCGTGGCAGCCCGCGCAGGCGGCCTCGAAGAGCGTGCGCCCCCGGCGGACCGACTCGGGATCCTGGGGCGTCGGCGCGGTCACGGCCTGCTCCGCGCCCGACGTGCTCGCGCGGGCGGGCGTGGGCGGTGCCGGGGGGTCGCACGCGGCGAGCGCGAGCGTCGCGAGCGCGAGGGAGGCGAGGCGCGTCGAGGACATGTCCCCTCATGGGCTACACCATCCAGCGCCGCCGCGGGAACCTCCTTTCATGCTCCGCGTCGGTCGATCCGTCGCCGGACCGAGTCGGCGAGCCAGGCAACGGGCGACGATGACGCCGCACGCCCTGCGCGGTGGGTCGTCACGACGCCGCGTCGCGAGGTCGATCGGCGAGGCCGACGACGGGAGGGACGGATCGACAGGCGCTCAGATGCGGAGCTGCCGCGCGAGCTCCATCACGGCAGGGTTCTGCGGCGCGAGCTTCGTCGCCTGCTCCAGCGCGGCCTTCGCGCTCGCGACGCTGCCGGCGCGAAAGAACGCGCGCGCGAGGCAGAGGTGGGGCTCGACCGCGTCGGGGCGCAGCCGCGCCGCGCGTCGCGCGAGGTCGACGGCCTTCGGCAGCTCGTTGCCCGACTCGCAGTACGCCTGCGCCGCGTACAGGTGATAGCTGTACTCCTGGCTGTGCTGCGCCGCCGCGCGTGACCAGGTCTGGGCCGCGAGCTCCCATCGGCCGGCGCGCTCGTGACCCTTCGCCGCCTGCACGATGCGGTCGACGTCGTCGGACTTCGCCGCCGCGTCGAGCTGCTGCAGCCGCCGGGTGAGCGCCTCGTCGTCGGGGGTGAGGGTGAGCGCGTGACGCAGGGTCTGCATCGCGCGCTCGGTGTCGCCGCGGGCGATCGCCGCGGAGACCTGCGCGTCGAGCTCCTCTCGCATCTGCCGCCGCTGCCGGAGCAGCATCTCCGCGCGCCCTCGCTGGAGCGACGTGGCGGTGGTGGAGTCGACATCGCGCGAGGTGGGGCGCTCCGCCTCCGCGCGCATGCTGGGGCGGGAGGAGGGCCGCTCGCTCGCGGCGTGGAGGGACGGGCGCGAAGAGGGGCGCTCGTCGGCGGCGCCGACGCTGGGACGCGAGGTGTGTCGCTCCGCGGGCGCCTGCGCGGGGTCGCTCGCCGCGGGACGGGCCGCCTCCGCGCGCGTGGCGTTGGGGGGCGGCGGCGGCGCGTCGGGGCGCTGCGCCGTCGGGGTCAACGGGGCGTGCATCGCGGCCATCGGCGTGCGCTTCAGCTTCGAGGCGGCGAGCGCACGCGCCGAAGGAGGCTCGGCCACCGACAGCGGCTCCGCGGTGCTCACGCCAAGAACCGGCGTCGGCACGCGCAGCGAGGAGGGGCTGCTCGACGATGCCGGAGACGGTGCGGGCGGCGGGGGCGCGGGGCTCTCCGGCGGGCGATCACCGAACGCGATCACCGACTGCGCCACCGGTGCGACGGCCGTCGCGGGCGTCGGGGGTGTCGCGACACCGTAGGGCTCGGCCGAGGGCGCGAGCTCGCGTTCGTACTCCGCGCGGAGCTCGGGGCGGCAAAGCACCATGAAGGCGTTCGTCGCTTCGCGAAGGATCACGTCCAACAACGGGCGTCGGGCGCCGAGGTCCATCCCCGCGTAGAGGTCGGGGTGGAAGCGCTCGCACACCTGCCGGTAGCCCCGGCGGAGCGCCGTGGCGTCGCACCCGCGGGACACCCCAAGGATCTCGAAGTAGGTCCCGCCGAGACGCCCATACATCGCGTCGATCGAGGAAATCAGATCAGAATCGTCAGAAGCCGCCGCTGTTGAGAAGCGCGCGTTCATGCCAACACCATGGGCGCGAACCCTGCCCTTCGCTCCGAAGATACTCTCCTGTACCGCGCAATGATTTCGGCACGCAAGGGACCTCGGGCGTGCGTCTTCGGCGTCGCGTGCGGTACGTCATGCTCGGGTGGGATCGCGCAGCGAATGGGCTGACCCTAGCGAACGATTCCCCGGGTGATCCAATAGCCCAGCGCGAGGCAGAGCAGACCGACGGTGATCACCGCGGCGACGACCCAGGGCGGGGTTCCGGGCTTTCGCGGCGCCATGCTCGATGACGTTGCGTCGGGGGGGAAGGAGCTGGCGGGCGGCAACCGTCCGGTGGGGAGATCCGCGGGGGCCGAGTGCGGGATCATCGGGGCCGAGGGGACGGCGATCTCCATGGTGGGGTTGAAGGCGCGCGCGGTCTCCTTGCCCACCAGCGCCTCGACGAAGGCGAGGGTCGACGCCGTGCGCGCGTCGGGGCTCTTGGCGAGCGCGCGCTGGATCGCGTCTTCGTACCGCTTCGGAAAGTGCTCACAGCCCGGGAGGCTCCGCAGCGGCGCGGGGGGCTGCGCCCGGTGCGCCTCGGCCCAATCGATCACCGAGTTGGCCCGCCACGGCAGGCGCCCCGTGAGCATCTGGTACCCGATGAGGGCGAGGGCGTAGACGTCCGCCCGGCCGTCGACCTTCTCGGCGGTGAACTGCTCCGGGGCCATGTACGCGGGCGTGCCCATGAGGGCGCCGGTGACGGTGAGGGTCTGCTCCTCGGCCGAGCCCTTGGGGCGCCGCGCGATGCCGAAGTCCACGACCTTCACCACGTCCTGCTGTCCGCGCCCGTCGGCGATGGTGGCCAGGAGCACGTTCTCGGGCTTGAGGTCGCGGTGCACGATGCCCCGGCGGTGGGCCTCGTCAAGGGCGCGGGCGATCTGCCCGAGGATGTTCTCCACCCGGGCGTTGTCCATCACCCCGCGGCCGATGAGCTGCCCGAGGCTGCCCGCGGGGAGGTACTCCATCACCGAGATGAAGCGCCCGTTCTCTTCGCCGTAGTCGTAGAGCTTGACGATGTTCGGGTGCTCCAGCGCGGCGACGATGGCCGCCTCGCGACGGAAGCGCTCGATGAGGTATGGGTCCTGTGACGACGAGAGCACCTTGATGGCCACGGGGCGAGCGCCCGTGCCGACCTTCTGCTCGCCGAGGTAGACCCGGCCCATGCTCCCTTCGCCCAGCATCCGCTGCACGCGATAGCGGCCGAGGAGGGTGCTGTCGAGCAGAGGGTCAGTGGTTGCGGGGGCGTCGAGGCGCGCGCCGCAGCGCTGACAGAACCGCGCGTTGTTCTCGGGGCGGGGTGTGCCGCAGCGGAGGCAGTTGCTGTTCACGATGGACCGCGGCGGACGATACTTCCATCTCGCGCCTCGCCGCCACCGCCCAGCGCCGCGCGGCTCAAGCCCTCGGCGCTCCGGGCCGTAGAAAGAAGACACCGACCCCGGGCGCGTCGAGCCTCCGCCCGCCCGCTGCCGGAACCATAACCCCATGGCGCTGCGGAGAACCCTCAAGCCTGTCTCGAACCCCGCCGACGCCCCGGCCTCGGAGCCGCCGCAGCCGCTGCTCGACCGCTGGACCCGCAGGCTGGTCGACCTCCACCGCGCGCTCCTCGCGGCGCCGCCCACGGTGGAGCTCCTGGACCTCGTGGCGCCGTCCCTCGGGGGCGCGCTTCGCGCGGAGCGGGTGATCTGGATGGAGCTCGAGCGCGACCGGGGCCGCGCGCGATACGTGTGGAGCCCCCGGGGCGTCGAGCGAGACCCCGGACCCTCCCACGAGGAACTCCCGACACGGTGGACGTCCCTGCTTCGCGTTGGCGCGCTGGTGGAGATCCACCTGGAGGCGCTGCCCGACGCCGAGCGGGTGGGTACGACGCTGCCCGCCGAGGGGGCGGTGCTGATCCTCCCCGTCGAGGTCGGGGGTGAGGTCTCCGCGGTGCTGCGGGTGGAGTCCGAGGCGGGGCGTCGGTCGTGGAGCGGCGCCGAGCTGCAGTTCGCGCGCGACGCCGCACGCACGCTCTCCACCGCGCTGGAGCGGCAGCGCCACGAGCGCGCGGAGCGCCAGCAGATGCAGTCGCGGCTGCTGCTCGCCGACCGCATGGTCACCATCGGTGCGCTGGCCGCGGGGGTGGCCCACGAGATCAACAACCCGCTCACCTTCACCCTGGGCAACCTGGAGTTCGTGCGCGAGGAGCTCCCCCGCGCGCTGGAGTCTCGCGACCTCGACGCGGCGGCGTCGCTCACGGGTGTGGTGGTCGAGGCGCTGGAGGGGGCGTTTCGCGTCGAGCGCATCGTCACGCAGCTCCGCAAGCTCTCGCGCAGCGAGGACCTCGAAGCCGCCATGCCCGTCGACCTCCGCGCCGTGCTCGAGACCGCGGTGATGATGGCGGGCAACCAGATCCGTCACCGCGCGCGCCTGGAGCGCACGCTGGAGCCCGTGCCCATGGTGTGGGCCCAGGAGGCGCGTCTCGGGCAGGTGTTCATCAACCTCCTGGTGAACGCCGCGCAGGCGATCCCCGAGGGCAACGCCGAGTCGAACCGCATCGCCGTGCACACGCACGTCGCGCCCACCGGGCGGGTCTGCGTCGACGTGACCGACTCCGGCGTCGGGGTCGCTGAAGACATCCGCGAGCGGATCTTCGACGCGTTCTTCACCACCAAGCCCGTCGGCGTGGGCACGGGTCTCGGGCTCTCGATCTGCCAGGAGATCATGCGCGAGGTTGGTGGTGACATCCTGCTGCTGCGTTCGCGCCCGGGTGAGACCACGTTCCGCGTGCTGCTCGACGCCGCGCCGGGGTGCTCCAGCCTCGCGAGCGCGCCGCGGAGCTCCGCGCCGCCGCCCCCGCCCGGCGCGCGGGTGCTGGTGGTCGACGACGAGGCCGCGGTGGGGCGCGCGGTGCGCAGGCTCCTGCGCGGACACCAGGTCGACGTGGTCGCCGACGGCACCCACGCCCTCGGGATGCTCGCGGCCGGTCGGACCTACGATGTAATTCTCTGTGACCTGCTCATGCCCGAGTTCGACGGCGCGCAGCTCTACGAGGCCGCCCGCCGCGTGGCGCCCGAGAGCGCGGGGCGCTTCGTGTTCCTCACCGGCGGCGCGTTCACCCCGCGGGCCCGGGAGTTCCTCGGTTCGGTGCCCAATCCCTGCCTCGCCAAGCCCTTCGACGTGCGGGTGCTGCGAGAGCTCGTCGACGCGCGCGCCCCTGTGCAAGACTCGCCCCGCGATGGACCCCTCAGCCCTGCGGACCCACTACCGTAGCTTCCTGCGCGACGACCGGATCCTGCTCACGGGACACTCCCACCAGGCCTGGCCCGACCTCGCCCGCGAAGCCCTCACGCGCTCCTTCGACGACGCTGCGCGGCACGTCGACGACAAGTGGTCGTGCGCCTTCGAGGCCGCCGACGCCGTACGCGGTGCCATCGCCGCCCGCGTGGGCGCCCGCGCGCGCGATGTGGCCCTCGGGCAGAACACCCACGAGCTCGTGACCCGGGTGCTCTCGTGCATCCCCGCGGGGCGCCGCGGGCACCTGGTGACCACGGGTGGAGAGTTCCACGCCATTCGTCGGCAGCTCGGGCGCCTGCGAGAAGAGGGCGTCGAGGTCGACGTGGTGGAGGTCGACCCCGTTGAGACCCTCGCCGAGCGCCTCGCCCTGCGCGTGCGCCCCGACACCGGCGCGGTGCTCGCGTCGGCCGTGCTCTTCGAGACCGCGTCGGTGGTGCCGCACCTCGCGCAGCTCGCCGCGCATTGCCGCGCCCGCGGCGCGATCTTCGTGGTCGACGCCTACCACGCCTTCAACGTCGTGCCCCTGCGCCTCGCGGACCTCGGCCCCGAGGTCTTTCTCGTCAGCGGCGGGTACAAGTACGCGCAGTACGGCGAGGGCGTGTGCTTCCTCGTCGCGCCCGCGGGGTGCGCGCTGCGCCCGGTGCTCACCGGCTGGTTCGCCGAGTTCGCGCACATCACCGACCCCGACCGCAGCCGCACCGTCTACGGCGATGACGGCGCCGATCGCTTCGCCGGCGCCACGTACGACCCCGCGAGCCACTACCGCGCCCGCGCCGTGGCGGAGTTCTTCGACGCGCAAGGTCTCACCGTCGAGGCCCTGCGCGCCCGCTCTCTCTCGCAGACCCGACGGGTGATGGACCTTCTCCTCGCGGCGGGCGCCGACGTGCGCACGCCCCTCGCCGATGCCGCGCGCGGGGGCTTCGTGTCGGTGCGCTTCGCCGACGCGGCCGCGCGTTGTGACGCCCTGCGCGCCAGGGGGATCTTCGTCGACCACCGCGGCGAGCTGCTGCGCGTGGGCCCTGCGCCCTACACCACCGACGACGAGATCGACCGCGGCGTCGAGGCGGTGCTCAGCGCCGGCGGCTCGTGCGGGTGACGAAGCGGTCGCGGGTGAGGTCGACGTCGACCCACGCGATGCGACGCCCCGCGCGCACGCCCTCGCGGCTGTGCAGCAGCGGGCGAAAGCGCAGGCGCTCGCGGTCGGCCTCCTGCTCGTGCACCACCAGCTCCCACTCCTCGATCTCCGCGCGCGCCATCGCCGGCGCCGGGACCATCACCCGCACCCGCCCGCGCGTCTCGACCACGCCGCCCAGCGGCGCCGAGCGCGCCACGGTGAGCGTGAGCTCGTCGAGCAGGGTCACCCGCCCGTCGCGCACCGCGATGAGCCACACCTGCATCGTGCGGGTCGACTCTCCCAACACCGCCTCGCCCGCCACCACCGCGCGGCCGTCGGGAAGCGACCACACCCGCTGCATGCGCGCGAGCATCACCCCGGCGTCGCTGTCGGTCTCACGCACCAGCGCCGCCGCGCCCCGCGCGCGCACCTCGACGCGTCGCGCGAAGGAGAGGTTGCCCTCCGTCGCGGGCTCGACGTGCACCGTCACCGTGGTCTCGGGCGCGCCCTCGACGGCGCGGGCCGGAGAGGCCGACAGCGCCAGCGCCAACCCGAAGAGCGGGCCCAGCATCGATCGCAGCCGTTGGTTCATGACGAGGCCTACATTGTGTGCACCCTTGCCCACGGCTGTCACGCGAACGCCCGGGTGAAACAACACACCCCTGGAGCTCTCCCGCGCTGGTCAAGCGGCGCCCCGAGGGGCTAGAAATCCACGCCATGCAACGCTCCGTGTATCGCTTCGGCGCAGCGCACACCGACGGCCGCGCCGCGCTCAAGGACCTCCTCGGCGGCAAGGGCGCGAACCTCGCCGAGATGGCCGCCGCGGGGCTGCCCGTGCCCCCGGGCTTCACCCTCACCACCGAGGTCTGCGCCGAGGTGCTGGCCGTGGGGGGGATCGTCCCCGAGGCGGTGTGGGCCGAGGTCGACGCGGCGCTCGCCGAGGTCGAAGCCGCCCTGGGGCTGCGCTTCGGCGACCCCGCGGCGCCGTTGTTGGTCTCGGTGCGCAGCGGCGCGGCCGTGTCGATGCCCGGGATGATGGACACGGTGCTCAACCTCGGGATGAACGACGCCGTGGCCGAGGGACTCGCCGCGCGCACGAACAACCCCCGCTTCGCCTGGGACGCCTACCGGCGCTTCATCGAGATGTTCGCCAACGTCGTGCGGGGCGTGCCGCGCGCGCACTTCGAGCACCTCCTCGAGGCCCGCAAACACGCCCGGGGGGTGACCCGCGACGCCGACCTCGACGTCGACGACCTCCGCGCGCTCGTGCGGGACTACAAGGTCCCCTACGACGCCGTGGGGCGCTGCGACAACGTGCCCGAAGACCCCCGGGCGCAGCTCCGCGAGGCGGTGCTGGCGGTGTTCCATTCGTGGAACAGCGAGCGCGCGAAGAAGTACCGCGACGTGCAGAAGATCCGCGGGCTCAAGGGCACGGCGGTGAACGTGCAGGCCATGGTCTTCGGGAACATGGGCGCGACCTCGGGCACGGGCGTGTGCTTCACCCGAAACCCCTCGACGGGCGAGAAGGTGCTCTACGGGGAGTACCTGGCAAACGCGCAGGGCGAGGACGTCGTCGCGGGCACCCGCACCCCGTCGCCCATCGCCGCGCTCGCGCAGGAGATGCCCGAGGCCCACGCCACCCTGGTGCGCCTCGCCGCGCAGCTCGAGACGCACTTTCGCAACGTGCAAGACATCGAGTTCACCGTGCAGGAGGGGCGCTTCTTTCTGCTGCAGACCCGGCACGGCAAGCGCACCGGCGCCGCGGCCGTGCGCATCGCCGCGGACCTCGTGCGCGAGGGGCTCGTCACGCACGAAGACGCCGTGCGCAACCTCGTGGAGCCCGCGCACCTCGACCAGCTGCTGCACCCGGGCTTCGCGGATGAGAAGTCCTACCGCAAAGAGGGGAGGGTGATGGCGAAGGGGCTCAACGCGTCGCCCGGCGCGGCCGTGGGGCGGGTGGTGTTCACGGCCGAAGACGCCGAGGCGTGGGCCGCGCGCGGCGAGGCCGTGATCCTGGTGCGGGCCGAGACCTCGCCCGAAGACGTCGCGGGGATGCACGCCGCGAAGGGCATTCTCACCACCCGCGGGGGGATGACCTCGCACGCCGCGGTGGTCGCCCGAGGCTGGGGCAAGCCCTGCGTCGCGGGCTGCGGCGACCTCGCGGTGGACTACCGCGCGCGCACCGTCTCCAGCGAAAAGACCACGGTGCGCGAGGGCGACTGGATTTCCCTCAACGGCACCACGGGGGAGGTGATCCTCGGGCGCGAGGTGCTCACCGACGCGCTGGTGAGCGAGCACTTCGGCACCTTCATGGCCTGGGTCGACGAGGTGCGCGCGATGAAGGTGCGCGCCAACGCCGACTCGCCCCGCGACGCCGCGAGCGCGCGGGCCCTCGGCGCCGAGGGCATCGGGCTCTGCCGCACCGAGCACATGTTCTTCGAAGAGGACCGCCTGCGGGTGATGCGCGAGATGATCCTCGCGCACGACGAGGCCGGGCGCCGCGAGGCCCTCTCCCGGCTCCTCCCGCTGCAGCGCGCGGACTTCGCCGGGATCTTTCGCGCGATGCACGGGCTCCCCGTGACCATCCGTCTGCTCGACCCGCCGCTGCACGAGTTCCTCCCGCAGGAGCACGCGCAGGTCGAGGAGATGGCGCGGGTGCTCCGTGTTGACGAAGGCGCCGTGCGCCGCCGCGTGCGCGCCCTCGCCGAGAGCAACCCCATGCTCGGCCACCGCGGCTGCCGCCTCGGGATCACCTTCCCCGAGATCACCGAGATGCAGGCCCGGGCGATCTTCGAGGCCGCGTGCGCGGTCGCGCGCGAGGGCGTCGAGGTGCACCCCGAGGTCATGGTCCCGCTGGTGGGTGACGTGGCCGAGTTCGACGCGCAGTGCGCGGTCGTGCGCCGCGTGGCCGAGGAGGTCTTCGCGGCCGAGGGGATCCGCGTGCCGCACCTCGTGGGCACCATGATCGAGGTGCCCCGCGCGGCCCTCACCGCCGACGCCATCGCGCGCTCGGCCGAGTTCTTCTCCTTCGGCACCAACGACCTCACGCAGATGACCCTGGGCATCTCCCGCGACGACGTGTCGGGCTTTCTCCCGCATTACCTCGCCCACGGGATCCTCCCCGACGACCCCTTTCAGTCCATCGACGTCACGGGCGTCGGGCAGCTCGTGGCGATGGCCGTGACGCGGGGGCGCGCGGCGCGTCCCGGGCTCAAGATCGGGGTGTGTGGCGAGCACGGCGGCGACCCCCGCTCCATCGCGTTCTTCGCGAAGGTCGGACTCGACTACGTGAGCTGCTCCCCGCCCCGCGTCCCGGTCGCGCGCCTCGCCGCCGCGCAGGCCGCCCTCGCGGCCCGGGGCGTGGCAGAAAAGCAGGGCGAGGCGTAACGTCCGACGCGCCATGCGCGCGCTCTCCCGCCGGTCGTTCCTCACCGCCCTCGGCGCCCTCGGCGTCGGTCTCCGCGCCCGTCGCGCCCACAGCACCACCGTCGTTCCGATCACCGTCGACGCGCTCACGCGCCGCAGCGAGCTGGTGGTGCTCGGCACCGTGCGCGCAGCATCGTCGCAGTGGCGCGAGCGCTTCATCGTCACCGACTGCGACGTGAGGGTCGAGGCCGTGCTCAAGGGCCCGGTGAGCGCCGGCGCCACCGTGGGCGTGCGCGTCGCGGGCGGCGAGGTCGACGGCATCGGGCAGATGGTGCCCGACGCGCCCATCCCCCACGCGGGCGAGACCGCGGTGTTCTTTCTTCAGGGGCAAGAGGACGGCCGCTGGCTCCTCGCCCACATGACCGCCGCGGTGGTCCCGGTGCGCGTGGGCGCCGACGGCGTCGCGCGGGTGGGCTCGGCGACGGGTCTCCGCCAGACCGCGCAGTCGCCTTTGCTCGCGCAGCCCGTGGGCACCTTCGCGGGCACCGTTCGCGCCGCGGTGTCGCGGTGAGGCGCGGCCTCGCGCTCGCGCTCGCGCTGAGCCTCGCGCCGCTCACCGCGTCGGCGTGGTGCCGCACGACCACGTCGCGCACCCGCGGGGGCGTGGCCAACGACTGCAACATGGTGGGCGTGCCGCTGGCGTGGCGCAGCCGATGTACGGGCTACTCGCTCTTTCGCACGGGCCTGCCCGCGAACCTCACGTGGCAGCAGATGGTCGACATCACCCGCGCGTCGTCGTCGTCGTGGGCGAGCGCCACCTGCGACGAGAACGGCCTCGAACGGCAGTACTTCGAGGTGCGCGAGCTCGCCCCCACGCTGGCGCTCTCGGGGTGGAGCACCACCGGGGCCAACGCGAACACCATCAGCTTTCGCAGCAAGTGGGGCGATGACGCGCTGCACCGCGAGGGCGTCATCGCCATCACCATCGTCAGCTACGACTCGTTCACCGGCGAGATCTTCGACGGTGACATCGAGATGAACACCTACAACGACCGCACCAACCAGCTCGGGTTCGAGTTCTCGACCTCGCGCCTGCCCGGCCCCGACGCGGTCGACCTGCAAACCATCATCGTGCACGAGCTCGGGCACTTTCACGGCATCGCGCACTCGTCCAACGACCGCGCGATCATGTGGCCCGAGGCGGGGCGCGGCGAGGCCCGGCGCGACCTCACCTCCGACGACGCGGCCGGGATCTGCGCGGCCTACCCCCCCGCCGCGGCGCCCGTGGGCGTGCGGTGCAACCCCGTGCCCTACGGCGGACTCGCGACGCTCCCCGGGGGCACCGAGGTGGTCGGGGCGAAGTGCTCGGCGAGGCCGGGCGCGCGCGGCGATGGCTTCGCGGGCGCCCTCGTGGCCCTCGCGGCGCTCGCCGGGGGTGTGAAGAAATCGCGACGCGGGCGGCGTACAAGCACGGGCTCCGAGGGCGTGAACGCCGATTGACGGTTCCGGTGTGCCCGTGGACGGCGGGACACACCCCAGACCCGAAGCGTGAACGGCGATTCTCAACGCGCCCCCGGGGAGGAGGCGCGGGGTGGCGCGGGCGCCGCACCGACGGGCGCGGGACGGTGCCGATTCACCCGAAAAAGCTCGGTCTGCGACGCTCGGCACGGGCGGTGCTTTGAGGGATCTCGTGACGCGACGGCGCACCGGTTCGAGAGGGCCGGACGGCAGCGCGCGTGACGGAGGAGACCGCCGTGAACCACTCGCTTGTGAGCCTTTCCGAGATCGAACTCCGTGACCGCATGCTGTCTCGCGACGAGGGCGCCTGGCGCGAGTTTCACCGCCGCTACGACCGCCTGGTCTGGCTGCAGATCCACCGCCTGGGCGCGGCCTTTCCGAAGTCGCTCTCGGTGGCCGACCTCGACGAGATCCACGCGAACCTCTACGCCGCGCTGCTCTCGAACGAGATGCACCGGCTGCGGTACTGGGAGCCGGGCAAGGGCACGAAGCTCGCGACGTGGATCGCCCTGCTCACCACGAACATCGCCCGGGACTACCTCCGCGCGGTGACCCGTCGCCCCGGCGCGTCGCCCCTGGAGTCCGTCGCGGCGACGCTGCCGAGCGACCTCGACCCGGTGGAGCGGGCGGCCTCGCGGCAGGCCTTCTCCCGGCTGCGCGACGCGGTCAGCGAGATGAGCGACCGCGACCGCTCGGTGATCGTGAAGATCTACGTCGAAGAGGCCACGCCCGACGAGGTCGCCGCGGAGTTCGGCATGAGCGTGAAGACGGTCTACACCCGCACGCACCGCATTCGTCACGCGCTGCGCCGCCGCATCGGCGCCCTCGCGGCCGCCTGATCTTCGCCTCCCGCGCGACCCTGCTGGTACAACCCGCGCGTGTGCGGTGACGCGACGACGTGGTGCGTGCTCCTCGCGCTGCTCCCCGGGGTCGCGTTCCTCTCCGCCCGATACCTCTACGACCTCGCATGGCGCTGCCTCGCGCGGGATCAGCTCCGCCTCGCGCGCGTCGCGGCCACCGCGCAGCACGTGCTCTGGCCCTTGCGCCCCAGGGAGATCCCGCGGCTCAACCTCGCCGTGCGGGCGATGTCGGGCGAGGACCTCGACGTCGACCGCGCCGTGCTCACCCTGCGGCACACCCTGGCCTCGGAGCGCGCGGTCTTCGCCGTGAGCCTCGACGCGTGGCGCGGAGACATACCCTCCGCCGCGCGTCGGCTCGACGACCCCGAGACCCTCGCCGCGGCCCTGGCCCAGGGGGAGATCGCGCTGCTCCTCGCGGTGCTGGGCGAGGCCCGCGACGCCGAGGTGATGTGCGCGGCGTTTGAGCGCCTCGCGCCGCCGGGCTTCCTCCCGCGGGCCGCGGACACCTACGTGTTGATGCTCCTCGCGGCGGGCGTGGGGCTCGTGCACGAGACCGACACGTTGCTCGAAGACCTCCGCAGCGTGACCCCCCGCGGCCGCCGCGCGTGGTGGCGCTGCGTGGCCCGCTGCCGCGCGGGACATCCCGACGAGGCCCGTCGCCTCGCCGACGAGGCCCTGCACACGCGGGATCTGTCGTCGGTGTGGCGCCGTCGCTTCGAGGCCCTGCGCGCGACGCCGTTGCCGACGGCGGCGTGCACCGCGCGGGTCGCACGGGTGATCGACACGGTGCGCGCGAGCGTCGCGGCGCGCGAGGCGCTGGCGGAGCTCGGGTGGCATCACAGCTACGCGCCCGTTCCCGCGACGCGGAGCGCGGTCGTCGCGCTGTTCGTCGCGCAGGTGGGGGTGCTGCGGTCGGCGCGTCCGTCGGCCGAGGCGCTGGTGCGCGGCGGGGGGCTGACCGCGCCGCTGACCTCTGCGGCCGAGGCGTGGCGGCTGCTCACCTACGCGCTGCTGCACGCCGACGCGATGCACCTGATGGTGAACGTGCTGACCCTGCAGTTCTTCGGGCGCTTCATTGAGCACCGCCTGGGCGCCGGGGTCTTCGCCCTCACGCTCGCCCTGGGCGCGGCGGGGGGCGGCGCGCTGGCGCTGCTGCGCGCGACCCCGGGGACCGTGGTGGTGGGCGCGTCGGGCGCGGTGTTCGCGCTGGTGGGCGCGTCGGTGGCGCACATCGCGCGGGAGCCCGCGCTGCGCCGCACCCCCGAGGGGCGTCAGGAACTCCTGGGCCTGCTCGCGCTGCTCGCGGGGCAATGCGCGTTCGACCTGTGGAGCCCGCGGGTGAGCGCGTCGGCGCACCTCGGAGGGCTGCTCGTCGGCGCGCTCGTCGGCGCGGTCACAGCCCGTCGCGGGAGCGCTCGCCGTCGACGAGCTCCCGACGAATGAGGTCGCGCTCGGCGCGGTACTCGTTCTGGTGACCCCAGGTCACGTAGATCGACACGCTCACCAGCATCAGCACCGAGAAGACCACGAACACCACCGCGACCCAGCTCACGAAGATCCCCGCGGGCACCGCAAGCACCAGCAGCACGAGCATCCTCGGGATGCGCTGGAGGTCCAGGTCGAGGCCCGCGAGCAGCCCGTCGAGGGTCTTGAGGCGGGCCTGGAGCGTCTCGCGGCGGGCATCGGTCAGGGACATGGAGGTGCGCTCGCATATAGGCGCTCCCCGCCGTGAGGGGAAGGCGCGGCGTCGGGAACCTTCGCGGTCGCGCGCGGTCCAACCCGAACACCATGGCAGGCGTCGACCTCGACACAGGGCTCCCGGTGGGCCACCGCGGCCCCTCGCTCCGACACCCCGGCGGCCTCGCGCCGCAGCTCCTGCTCGCGTGCGCCGCCCTCGCGGTCACCGCGGCGCTCTGGATGCGCGCGCAGTCCGCCGAGGCGCAAGAGCCCGCGCGACGTCCGGGGGCACCGCCCCTGGTGCTCCCCGAGTCAGCCCGCTGAACCCTCGCGGATCTCGCGGGTGTCGCGGCGCTTCCAGATGAACCCGTCGAGCACGTAATGCGTGAGCTGGGGCGCGGCCAGCAGCGGCACGAGCCACCCCCGCCACGCGTGCAGGGACCACCCCTCGCCGAAGAGCCACGCGCGCTCCTGCCACACGGCGCGGTCCCAGAGCAGCTCCTCGGCGTAGGCGATGACCCACGCCGCGCCCAGCAGCGCCCACGCGCCCATCGCGAAGACCCGCGCGCCGTCGCCGCGCGTGACGTAGCGCCGCGCGCCGTCGCGCCAGACCAGCGCGAAGTAGGGCACGCCGTGGATCAGCACGTTGGTCACGGTGAACACCCAGTCCCCGTCGAAGACCACGATGCCGACGTACCAGCACGCCGCGGTGCTCGCGACGACGAGGTCCTTGCCCGGGTTCCAGCGACCCTCGCGCAGGCCGCGGGTGAGCGCGCGGAGGGCGTATCCGACCAGCGCGGCCGCCCACAAGGGCGCGGTGATCGTCGGCGCCCAGGCGGGCAGGGCCACGAAGTCGCCCTCGACGAACCAGTGAAAGCGCCGCGGCAGGTGCGCGTGCCACCACACCACCGGGTGCAGCGTCGCGAGGTAGATCGCCGCGCGGTCGATCCATGCACCGCCCCGGTCGCGGTCGCCCTCGCGCGCGCGGTAGAGCGCGACCCAGCCCCACTGCTGCCGCACGAAATGAAAGACCGCGACGTAGGCCAGCGCGCGCCAGAAGATCGCCTCGCCCAGGCGCATCGTGAGCACCGCGAGGGCCGCGCAGGCCGCGGGCACCGCCCAGGTGCGCCACGGGTGGGCGACGCGCTCGGCGGGGTCGAGGTGCGTGCGAAACCACGTGAGGTGCACGTGCGCGACGTCGACCAGCAGCACCGTCGCGACCCAACCCCACGACGATGTCTCGACCTCCGCGCGCCCCGTCGACCACGCCCCGAGCGCCACCGCGAGCGCGATCAGCGCGCTGCCCCCGAAGACCGCGAGGTCCCACGCGGGCGAGAAGAGCCAGGGCAGCGGTGCGGCGAAGTCCTTGCGCGGCAAGGGGATCAGTCGCCCTCCCGGGCGCGCGCCGCCCGCAGCGCCTCGGGGGTGACCCGCCGCGGGAGCGCCGCCGCGAGCGCGCGCAGGCCCTCGCGCAGGCGCGCCGCGCTGGGGTGGAGCTCGCGCACCTCCACCGATCCGTCGGGCGCGAGGAGCACGGCCGCCACGGGGTTCTCCCACCCCACGCGGAGCACCGCGCGGTCGCCGTCGAGGTCAACGTCGAGCAGACGCGCGCGCAGCCCCGGCAGATCCGACGGCAGGGACGCGATGCCGAGCAGGGCCGCCGCGAGGCGCGCGCTGCGGGCGGGGTCGCGCGAGGACGTCGCGGGGGATGCGGTCGCGGGGACGGCGCGCGCCACCGCGAAGGCCCACGGGGCGAGGGGATCGAGGTCGTGGGTGTCGCCGCTGGCGACGTCGCCCTTGCCCGCGAGGGTCTCGGCGATGCGGTGGTCCAGGCACGCGAGGAGCTGCGCGCTGTGGGATTCGGCCACGCGCAGGGCCTCGTCGACGGTGTCGCTGGCGGTCCAGACGGCGTAGCAGAAGCGGTTGACGTCGTTGTCGAAGAAGGCGGTGAGCGTGAGCGGGCCGGGCGCCTCGGGGCCCTCCCACGCCGCGACGCGCGCGGGCAGAGCGGTGGTGACCCGCGCGCGAATCGCCGCGCGCAGCCCCGCGGGGACGACCTGATAATTCAGCGCGTGCACGCTGAGGTCGTGCGCGAAGGAGGTGAAGTGAAAGCCCAGCTCGCCCGCCGTGACCTCACCCGCGCGCGCGAGCACCTCGCGGTAGAACGACGGCGGCGCGAGCTGCACGGGGACGCACCCGTCGAGGTAGCGCAGCAGAAAGCCCCCGAGGGCCATGTTGCGCCGCTCGCTGCGGTCGTAGCCCATGCGGTAGCCCGCGCCCGGCGGGAGCAGCCGCGCCGCGCGACGGTTGAAGGTGTCGGGCGAGGGGACCGTGCGCACCACGCCCGACGCGTCCCAGCCGAAGCCCATGACGCGCGCGTGCGCGAGCAGCGCGGGGCTCTGCGCGAGGTGCCCGGTGCTCCCGAGCATCTCCACGGGCTCGACGGGGCCGTGAAAGACCAGCGCGGTGCCGGGCGGGTCACCCGGCGCGTCGACCACTCGCGGCGCCCAGCCGAGCACCCGGCCGAACGCCTCCGCCCACACCTCCAGGTTCGCGCGCTCCTCGTCCACGACGACGCGCATTCGGTCACAGCCTCGGAGGACGTCAAGCGCCTCGGGTCGCCGTGCTACCGTGCGCGCCGTCGACGGAGGTGATGGGTCATGTCAGCCAAGACGATCGAAGCGCACTCCCTGCACGCAGAGCCCCTGACCATCGAGCTTGAGCTACCGGTCACCGAGGCCGCCTTCGCGCGGGTCTCGCCGCGCCTGCTGGCGATGGACCCCGCGACCGTGCGCGACGCGCGGCTGGACCTCACCGTGGCCGCCGCGGTGGCCCTCGCCGGCGCGGAGAACGTGCTCTCGCGCCGCGCGGCGCTGGCGCAGAGCTTTCGCGACGTGCCCTGGTCGGTGCTGGAGGGCATCGAGGACCTCGCCCACGCCGCGCAGCACGCCGACCTGCTGCACCGCGCGGCGCAAGACACCACGGTGAACTTCGCCGACATCCTGCCGCGCGCGAACGAGCTCCGGGGGATGCTCCTGCTCGACCTCGCGGCGCAGGTGCGGCGCAAGCGGGCGCCCGAGCGGTTGGTGGAGGACGTGCGCGCGGGGGACAACTCCGTGCGCGACAAGGCCAACGACCTCAACGAAATGGCGGGGTGGTACCGGGCGCACTGGTCCGAGGTGGAGGGGCGAACCAGCGTGGAGTCGGCCGAGGTGGACGAAGCCGCGGCCCTCGCGACGCGCATGCTCGCGCGCCTCGGGTCGCTCGCCGCGGCGCAGCGTCCGGGGGAGGGCACGCTGGGGTCCGAGGAGCTCCGCCGTCGGGCGTTCACCGCGCTGCTCGGCGACTACGACAGCGTGCGGCGCTTCGGCGCGTTCCTGTTCTGGTCCGAGCCCGAGGGGTGGGACGCGTTCGTGCCCTCCATCGGCACGAGCCGCGTCGACACGCGCGGGGCCTGAGCCCGGCGGGTCACTCCCTGGGCTTCAGGAGCTGCAGGTGCGTGTGCAGCCAGCGGCCTGAGATCGCGATCAGCAGCGCGGGGATGAAGAACGCCGCGTACTGCAGCCGGGGCGCCACCAGGGCCGCGAAGGCGCACCCGGCCGCGAAGGCCAGGATCTTCGCGCCGCGGAGCTTCACCGACTCCAGCGCCGTCTCGCGAATGGCATCCGGCGCGGGCGAGAGCCACGCCGCGAGGGCCACAGAGAAGTCGGTCACCGGCCCGGTCATGTGCGTGGTGCGCACGATCATCCCCGTGGTGGTCGCCACCGACGCGTTCTGCAGCCCCATGACGAAGGCGAGCATCGCGAGGAGCTCGAAGTCCCCGCGGGTCTCGACGGTCTGCCCGAAGGGGCCGTAGACCCCGAACTCGCCGAGCACGGCCACCGAGGCGAGGCCCAGACCCACGAAGCCCAGGGGCGCCGTGGGCCATGGGTCCATGCCGCGCACGCGTCGCCCGTCGATGAGGCGGTACGAGAGCATCGCCCCCGCGATGAAGCTCAGGAGCACCAGCACGTAGTCGAGCATCAGCACGACCTGGTGGATGTCCTTGCCGATGAGCGTGAGGTGGCCCGTGACGTGGGTGACGAAGCGCTGGCACGCGAGGAAGGTGATGGTGTTCACCATGCCCGCGGAGAAGGTCGCCGTGAGCCAGACGCTCAGCATCCGCCGGTCGTGGACCGCAGACGCTTCGAGGATGGGGGCGAGCTTCGTCATGCGGGGTGCGCTCCATCGGGGCAACAGGGGGCGTCGTTCTACCTGCACCGCGCGCGGGCGGCACGATGGAACGCTCGCCGTTCACGACGGATGCGCTGCGGACGCGTCGCTACGCGCGTCGCGGGAAAGCCTTCTTGCGGGCCTCCAGGAGCTTCTCGACCATGTCGCGGGGCAGCGGCTGGGGGCCGCCCCAGGCCGAGGCGTGCGACGCGATGGTGGCGAGGTGCTCGACGAGCTCCAGGCGCAGCAGCGCCTGCTCGACGTCATCGCCCCAGGTGAAGACCCCGTTGCCCGCCACGAGCACGGCGTCGAAGTCTTTGAAGAAGGGCTCCATCGCAGTCACGGCGGCGGCGCCGGGTGGGGCGAGCGGCACGAGCGGCACGCGGGTGCCGAGCGAGACCACGCTCTCGGGGAGAAAGCACAGGAGCTCGCGCCCGCTCACGCCGAGGGCGGTGGCGAAGGCCGGGTGCGCGTGGGCCACGGCGCCGACGTCGCCGCGGGCCTTGTAGATCGCGAGGTGCATCGCGAACTCGGAGAAGGGCTTTCCGCGCCCCGAGAGCTGCTTGCCCTGGGCGTCGGTCACCACGAGGTCCTGCGCGCGCACGCGGGACTTGTGGGTCGCCGTGGGGGTGCAGATCAGCCGGTTGCTGGCGACGCGGGCCGACACGTTGCCGTCGTGGTTGGCGACCCAACCCCGCGCGGCCATCTCCTGCGACGCGCGCACGATCTCTTCGCGGACCTTCGCCTCCATCACCGCTCCGTCACCGCGTCGACCACGCCGACGATCACGTCTTGAATGGCGAGCCGGTCGGTGGCCTTCATGCCGAACACCTGCCGCGCGCCGCCGCCCTCGGCGTTCACCAGCACGGTGTCGCCTTCGCCGGCCTGCGCGCGGTCGACGGCGATGAAGACCTCTCCCACGGGCGCGCCGTCGCCCCCCACGGGGACGCACAGCAGCAGGGTCTGCCCGTCATACGAGCGCTCGTGCACCGTGGCGGTGAGCGTGCCGACGACCTTCGCGAGCTTCACGCCGCGCCTCCGTCGTCGCGCCCGCGCAGGAACTCCTTCGCGCCGTCGACCCGCGTGGCCTCGTCGACGATGCCCACGATGGCCGCGTCGACGGGCACGAAGCTGGGATCGAGGGCCAGCGACGCCTCGCGGGCGCCCACGAGGAAGACCACCTCGCCCACGCCCACGCCCACGGTGTCGGCGGCCACGAAGGGCGCGCCGGTGCGGGCGAGGGCGGTGTTCACGGGCTCCACCAGCAGGAGCTTCACCCCGTCGAGTCCCGCCGCGCGCTCCGTCGCGACGCAGGTGCCGATCACGCGCCCGAGGTACATCGCGAAGGGTGAGAACACGTCGGCGCGACGGGTGTCAAGCGACACTACCCGATGCCGTAGCCCTTGAGCTTCTTGTGCAGGCCCTCGCGGGTGATCCCCAGGGTCTTGGCGGTGGCGGACTTGTTGTTCCCGTGCTCGCGCAGGGCCTCGATCAGGAGCCACTTCTCGATGTGCTCGATCATGTCCTTGAGGGTGCCGCGCGGGGGCTGGATCTTGTCGAGCATGCCCTCGACCTTGCGGATCCGCGCCGAGAGCAGGTCGGCCATGATGTAGCCCCCGGGCTCGGCCTGGATCACCAGCCGCTGGACCTCGTTCTCCAGCTCGCGCACGTTGCCCGGCCAGGCGTGGGACATCATCAGCTCCAGCGTCTGCTGCGAGAAGCCCGCGACGGGCTTGCCGAGCTCCGCGGAGTACCGCTTGAGGAAATGGTGCGCGAGCAGCGGCACGTCGTCGCGGCGCTCGCGCAGCGCGGGGATGCGCACCGGGAACACCTGCAGGCGGTAGTAGAGGTCCTGGCGAAAGCGCCCGGCGTCGACCTCCTGCTCGAGGTTCCGGTTGGTCGCGGTCACGATGCGCACGTCCACGCTGCGCACCGCCGCGGCGCCGAGGGGCCGCACCTCGCCCTCTTGCAACACCCGCAGGATCTTCGCCTGCAGCCCGAGGGGCATCTCGCCGATCTCGTCGAGGAAGAGCGTGCCCCCGTCGGCGAGCTCGAAGAGACCCTTCTTGTCCTCCACCGCGCCGGTGAACGCGCCCTTCTTGTGCCCGAAGAGCTCGCCCTCCAGCAGGGTCTCGGGCAGCGCCGCGCAGTTCTGCGCGATGAACAGCCGGTCCTTGCGGCGGGACTGGTAATGGATCGCGCTCGCGACGCGCTCCTTGCCGGTGCCGGTCTCGCCCTCGATGAGCACGGTGACCCGGGTGTCGATGACCTTCGCGAGCTTCTCGAAGAGATGCCGCATGGCGCTGCTCTCGCCGATCATCCCCTCGAAGCGCTTCTGCACCTTCTGCTTGAGGTACGTGGCCTCGCTGCGCGCGCTGCTCTCGGCGACCTTGAGACGTCGATAGAGCTGCGCGTTCGCGAAGGCGAGGCCCGCCTGCTGCGCCACCACCATCAAGAGGTCGAGGTCGCGCTCCTTGAAGACCCCGGGCGAGGCGCGGTTGTCGACCTGCAACACGCCGAGGATCTCGTCGCCCTTCCACAGGGGAACGCCCATGGTGGAGAGGATCCGCGCGCCCATGATCGACGCCGTCTCGCCCACGTCGCGCATGGCGTCGGCCGCGAGCACCGCCGCGCGCTGCTCGATGACCTTCTTCACCACGCTCTTGCTGACGGGCACCGCCTCGCTGGGGATGCCCGCGCTGCCGCGCACGCGGGTGGTGATGGGCACGTACACGGGCTTGTCGCCCGAGTCGTCGCGGAGGTTCACGGTGACGTGCGTGGCCCGGGGGACGGCCTCGAAGACCGCCGCGGCCGAGGCCTCGACCACCTCGTCGAGGTCGAGCGCGCCGCTCAGCGCGCGGAGGGAGGTGAGCAGGGTCTTGAGCGTGACGGGGTCGCGCTCCACCGCCTCGCGGGCCTCGTCGACCGACGAGACCGGGCGGACGGCGACCACCTTGGCCTCGGGCTCGGGGGGCGTGATGGGCGCCGGCGGGGCCACCGGCGCCTCGGGCCCGCGCGCGGTGATCGCGAGCATCGCGCCGGTGACGGGCAGCACGGGCATGGTGTGCTGCGGGCCCTCGAAGCGCACCGCGACCCGCACCACCACCGACTGCTCCGGGTCGCCCAGGAGCAGCTCGTCGCCGTGGAGCAGCTCGCGCTCGAAGCCGACGGTGGAGTCGACCGTGAGGATCGCCCCGCCCCGACGCACGCGCGAGCCGTTGGTGCTCCGGCGATCGAGGTAGATCACCTTCGCCGTCTCGCGGTTTACCCGGATCACCCCGTGCGCGCCCGAGACGTGCCAGTCGGGGATCAGCAGGTCGCTGTTGGGGGCGCGGCCTAGGGTGATCTCTGCGACGTCCTCGCGCTCGCAGCTCCGCCCCTTCGCCTCTCCCTGCTCGACCTCCAGACGGATCACGGCCCGAGAGGGTAGATCATCGCGCCGCGCGGACACAATGCGCGATCAAGCGCCCGGGCCGCGACCGCGTTGCGCTGCCCGGGGAGATGCGTGTATCCGCCCCGGTCGGAGGATTCACGCGCGATGCTCGTGCCGTCGAGGCTGAACTGGTGGGGCCGTGTGCTCACGTACCGCGGGAGCGAGCTGCCACGGACCAAGTGGCGCATCCTCGGGGTGGCCGTCGTGAGCGTGGTGGTCACCGTGCTGGAGGTGAAGCACGACTGGCACCCACGGCTCACGCCGCTCCCCTTCCAGCTCGTGGGCGTGGCCCTGGGCATCTTCCTCGGGTTTCGCAACAACGCGAGCTACGACCGCTGGTGGGAGGGCCGCAAGCTCTGGGGCGCGCTGGTGAACACCTCGCGCTCGTGCGCGCGGCAGGTGCTCACGCTGCTCGGGCCGCAGCCCGGAGAGGCCTCCCCCACGGCCGACCTCCCCGCCCTGCGACGAGAGCTGGTGTACCGGGTCATCGCCTTCGTGCACGCCCTGCGGCTCGCGCTCCGCGACGAGCAGGACCTCTCCGAGCTCGCCGACTTCTTGCCCCGCGAGGAGGTCGAGGCGCTGGCCAATGAGCGCAACCGGCCCTTCGCGATCAACCAGGGCACCGGCGACCGGCTGCAGCGGGCCTGGCGCGGGGGGCTGCTGCACCCGATGCACCTCTCCGTGCTCGAGGGCTCCCTCACCGCGCTCACGGACATTCAGGGCGCGTGCGAGCGCATCAAGTCCACGCCCATCCCCTTCTCGTACACCACCCTGATCCACCGCATCACCGCGGTGTACTGCTACGCGCTGCCCTTCGGCGTGGTCGACGCGGTGGGGATCTACACCCCCTTCGTGTGCGTGATCGTGGCCTACGCGTTCTTCGGCCTCGACGTGGTCGGTGAGGAGATCGAGATGCCCTTCGGGTGCGACTACAACGACCTCCCGCTGCGGGCCATCTCGCGCATGATCGAGGTGAACCTCCGGCAGAGCCTCGGCGAAGACGAGCTCCCCCCGCTGCTCACGCCGGTCAACGACTTTCTCGACTGAGCGCGCGACAATCCATTCGCGCGCGACGGGCGTTGCTCGCTCGCCGCACTCTCCCCACGAGGACCCATGACCGACGTCGCTTCGCTCCCGCTCCCGCCCGGCTCCACGGGGTGGCCCCTGCTCGGCGAGGCCGCCGCCCTCGCGGGCAACCCCTTTCACTTCATGCGCGACCGGGCGGCGAAGCACGGCGCCGTGACCCGCAGCAAGCTCCTCGCGCAAGACCTCGCGATCCTCGCGGGGCCCGACGCCGCGGCGGTGTTCCTCGACGAGGCGAACGTGCGCCGCGCGGGGGGCCTGCCGCCGCACGCCGCGGCCCTCTTCGGCGCCGGGGTGGTGAACCAGATCGACGGCGACGCGCACCGCCGGCGCAAGCGACACCTCATGCGCGCCCTCGACCGCGAGGCCCTCGCCCACTACCTCCCCGCGATGCGCGCGAAGGTCCGCGGGCGCATGCAGGGATGGGCCGCGGCCGGGGAGATGAAGCTCCAGGACGCCTCGGTGCTGCTCACGATGGAGCTCATCCTCGGCGACTTCGCCGGCCTCACCCGCGACGACGCCACCCTCGCGCGCTACGCGCAGGGCTACGCGGATTTCGGCATGGCCCTCGTGGGCCTGCCCTTCGCGCTCCCGGGCACCCCCCTGGCCCGCGCCCGGGCGTTCAACGCCGAGATGCACGCGACCCTCCGCGAGGTCATCGCGCAGCGCCGGGCCGCGCCGACGGGCGACGGGGTCTCGCGCCTCGTGGCCTCGGAGGTCGACGGCGAGCGCCTCGCCACCGACGACCTCGTGCTGGAGCTGCAGCACATGATCTTCGCGGCCACGGGGCTCTGGGGGTGGTTCTGCCACGGCGCGCGGGCGCTCGCGGAAGACCCCGCGCTCACCGCGTCGCTGCGCGAGGCCGTGGCCGCGCTGCCCGCCGACCCCGACGGCCGCGCGCTGCTGGCGTGCGACGCCCTGTTGAACCTCGCGCGCGAGGTGAAGCGCACGGCGATGCTCATCCCGATCACCGCGATCGGCGTGGCGGCGCGGGATTTCGCCGTCGCGGGTCACCGCGTGCCGCAGGGCTGGCTGGTGCTCTGGACGACCTACGGCAGCCACGTCGTCCCGGGGGTGGCGCCGTACGCGTCGCCCGAGCGCTTCGACCCCGCGCGCTACGCCCGGGGTGAGGGAGAGGGCGCCCACCACTTCGCGCCGCAGGGGCCGGGCGAGGCGCTGAGCAGCCACCGCTGCGCGGGGGTGGAGTACTCGACCCTGGCGCTGCTGGTGTTCTTCTCCGAGCTGCTCCGCGGGCCCGCGCTGACCCTGCTCCCGCAGGACCTCGCGATGCGCATGGGGAGCTTTCCGGCGAGCTACAAGGGCGGGCTGCGGGTGCGCTTCGGCTGAGGGTGGGTGATGTACTGTCCGGGGATGTTCTCCCTGGGCCACGATGTTCTCACCGACCTCTCGGCGCTCACGGCGCGCGAGTGGCTGGTCACCAATGGCATCGGCGGGTTCGCGAGCGGCACCGTGTCGGGCGTCGCCACGCGGCGCTACCATGGGCTCCTCGTGGCCGCGCTCTCGCCGCCGCGCGGGCGGCACGTGCTGGTGAGCCACGTCGACGAGCGGCTGGTCATCGGGGCCAGCGCCACCGCGCTCTCGTCGCGGGCCTTTCCCGACGTGGTGACCCCCGACGGCTGGACCCGGGTGCAAGGCTTCTCCCTCGACCCGCTGCCCACCTGGACCCTGCGCGTCGGCGACGCCTTGCTGGAGCGCAGCGTGTGCATGGTGCGCGGCAAGAACGCCACCGTGCTGCGCTACACCCTGCGCGAGGGCGAGCGCTCGGTGCTGCTGGGGCTGCGGCCGTTCTGCGCGTTTCGCGACTTTCACGGGCACGCGCGGGTGAACCCGCTGGCGCGCATCCACGCCGAGGCGGCGGGCGAGGGGCGATGGACCGTGCGGCCCTACGACGGCTTCACCGCGGTGCACCTCCGCGCGCCGGGGGTGATGAACCCGTCGCCCGACTGGTGGAGAGACTTCGACCACGCCCTCGAGCGCGGCCGTGGGCTCGACGCCCGGGAGGACCTCTTCACCCCGGGGGAGATCCTCGTCTCCCTCGCGCCGGGGGAGACCGTGTGTCTCGCGATGAGCACGGAACCCTTGTCCGACAACGAGATCGACGACGCCGAGGACACCGAGCGCGCGCGGTTGCTCTCGCTCCCGCCGCCGTCAGAGCTCGACCCGGTGGCGTGCGCGCTGCACGTCGCGGTGGACGCCTACCGCGCGAGCGTCTCAGACCCGCCGGCGCTGCTCGCGGGCTATCCGTGGTTCGAAGACTGGGGCCGCGACACGCTCATCGCGTTCACGGGCGCGTACCTCGTGACCGGGCGCTTCGACGACGGCCGCGCGGTGCTCGCGGCCTTCGCGCGCTACGTCGACGGGGGCATGGTGCCCAACCGCTTCCCCGACGGCGCCGCGGGCGGGGCCGACTACAACACCGTCGACGCGCCGCTGTGGCTCTTCTACGCGACCCGGCGCTACCGCGACGCCACGGGCGACGAGGCCTTCGTGCGCGAGGTGATGCGCCCCGCGCTGGAGGAGATCGCGCGGAGCTTTCGGGCGGGCACGCGCTACGGCATCCGCGTGGGCGACGACGGCCTGCTCTACGCGGGCGAGCAGGGCACGCAGCTCACGTGGATGGACGCGAAGGTGGGCGACTGGGTGGTCACCCCGCGGCGCGGCGCGCCGGTGGAGATCAACGCGCTCTGGCACCACGCGCTGCGCCTGCTCGCCGAGCTCGCCGACGACCCCACCATCGCGGCGGGGTACACCGCCGAGGCCGACCGCGCCCGCGATGTCTTCAACGCCCGCTTCTGGAGCCCCGCGACGGGATACCTCCGCGACGTCGTGGGCGGCCCCACGGGCGACGACGACGCCGTGCGGCCCAACGCGCTCTACGCCCTCGCGCTGCCGGGGGAGCTCGTGCCCCTCACGCGCTGCGAGGCGGTGCTCACCCGGGCACGCTCGGAGCTCCTGGTGCCCCTCGCCGTGCGCACGCTCTCGCCCCGCGACGCGTCGTACCGCGGGCGCTTCGAGGGGGATCCCTGGTCGCGGGATGGGGCGTACCACCAGGGCACGGCGTGGCCTTTCCTCCTCGGGGCGTATACCCGGGCGCGGGTGGTGACCGCCGAGCGATCGGGCGACGCCGCGGCGGTGGAGTCTGCGCGGGTCGAGGTGCGCGCGCTGCTCGCGCCGCTGTCGGAGGCGCTGTCGGCGCACGGGCTCGGGCACCTCCCCGAGGTCTACGACGGCGACGCGCCGCACCGCGCAGGAGGATGCTTCGCGCAGGCCTGGAGCGACTGCGAGGCGCTGCGCGCCCTCGTGGAGGACGCGCGCGGTCAGCGGGTGTGAGGGGGAGCGGGGATCAGCCGCCGCGGCAGACGCCGAAGACGCACTGCTGACGCTGGCCGCAGGCGTTGCCGCAGCGGCCGCAGTTCGCGTTGCTGAACTGCGTGTTCGTGCAGGCGCCGTTGCAGAGGTTCGGGGTGTTCCCCGAGCAGCCGCAGGTGCCCATGGTGCAGGTGAGGTTGCTGCTGCAGGCGTTGCTGCAGCGGCCGCAGTTCGTCGCGCTGGTCTGGAGGTTGACGCACTGGCCATTGCAGAGCGTCTGGCCCGTGGGACAGGCGCAGTTGCCCATGGCGCAGGTCGTGCCGCCGGCGCAGGTGTTGCCGCAGGTGCCGCAGTTCGACGTGCTGGTCTGGAGGTTCACGCACTGGCCGTTGCAGCGCGAGGTGCCGGTCGGGCACGCGCAGGTGCCGGCCTGGCAGGTGGCGCCCGCGGTGCAGGCGTTGCCGCAGCGGCCGCAGCTCGTGTTGCTGGTCTGGAGGTTCACACACTGGCCGTTGCAGAGCGTCTGGCCCGTGGGGCAGGCGCAGGCGCCCATGACGCAGGTGGACCCGCCGCCGCACGCGACGCCGCAGCGTCCGCAGTTCGTGTTGCTGGTCTGCAGGTTGGTGCAGACGTTGTTGCAGACATTCTGGCCGGTGGGGCACTGACACGCGCCCGCGGTGCAGGTCGCGCCGGTGCCGCAGTTGCGGCCGCAGGCGCCGCAGTTCGTGGCGCTGGTCTGGAGGTTGATGCACTGGCCGTTGCAGAGCGTCGTGCCCATGGGGCAGGTGAAGGTGCAGCTGCCCGCGACGCACGCCGAGCCATTGATGCACTGCCGCCCGCACTGGCCGCAGTTGGCGCGGTTGGTCTGCAGGTCGGTGCACTGGCCGTTGCAGGCGCTCTGGCCCGTGGGGCAGGCGCACGCGCCCATGTTGCAGGTGGTGGCGCCCGCGCAGACGTTGCCGCAGCGGCCGCAGTTGGTCTGGTTCACCGCGGGGTCGATGCACTGCCCGTTGCAGGTGATCTGGCCCGTGGGGCAGGCGCACATGCCGCTCTGGCAGGTGGTGCCGTTGGCGCAGGCGCGGCCGCAGGCGCCGCAGTTGGCGTTGTCAGATGCGAGGGTCACGCAGGCGCCGCCGCAGAGGGTCTGGCCCGCGCCGCACATGATCATGCAGGCGCCGTTGGTGCAGACCTGGCCCATGCTGCAGGCGTTGCCGCAGGCGCCGCAGTTGGCGGGGTCGCTGCGAGTGTTGACGCAGTTGCCCGAGCAGCTCGTGGTGCCCGAGGGGCAGGCGCAGGAGCCGCCCACGCAGGCGGTGCCGCCGGTGCACGCGGTGCCGCAGGCGCCGCAGTTGCTGTTGCTGGTCTGGGTGTTCACGCAGGCGCCGGCGCAGGTGGCGGTGCCCGCGGGGCAGGTCGTGACGCACGCGCCGCTGGCGCAGTCCTGACCCGTGGGGCAGGCGTTGCCGCAGGCGCCGCAGTTGAGTCGGTCAGACGCGGTGCTGATGCAGCGACCGCCGCAGAGGACCTCGCCGGTGGCGCACTGGCAGGTGCCCGCGACGCAGCTCTGGCCGGCGGTGCAGCTGCGGCCGCAGCTCCCGCAGTTGGTGTTGTCGATGCGGGTATCGACGCAGGCGCTCCCGCAGACGGTGAGGCCCATGGCGCACGAGGTCGCGCAGGCGCCGCCGTTGCAGACCTGGCCGGTGCCGCAGGCGGTGCCGCAGGTGCCGCAGTTCGCGGCGTTGGAGCGGGTGTCGACGCAGACGCCGCCGCAGAGGGTCTGGCCCGCGGGGCAGGTGCAGACGCCCGCGACGCAGGTGGAGCCGCCGGCGCAGCTGTTGCCGCACATGCCGCAGCTCGTGTTGGTGCTGTTGAGGTCCACGCACGCGCCGCTGCACGCGGTGAGGCCCGCGCCGCAGGTGGTCTCGCAGGTGCCGCTGTTGCAGACCTGGCCCATCGGGCAGGCGTTGCCGCAGGCGCCGCAGTTCGTCGCGCTGCTCGCGGTGTTCACGCAGGCGCCGCCGCAGGCGGTGGTGCCCGGCGGGCAGACGCACATGCCGGTGTTGCAGACCTGGCCCGCGCCGCAGGCGTTGTTGCACGCGCCGCAGTTGCGGGCGTCACCCGTGGTGTCAATGCACGCGCCGCCGCACGACGACTGGCCCATCGGGCAGGTCACCACGTCGTCGAGCGCGCCGTCGGGAATCACGATGTCTTCGGGCGGCGCGGCGTCGGGGGCGGTGGCGGCGTCGGTCTCGGTGGCGGCGTCGGTCTCGGTCACCGCGTCCATGGGGCTCACCACGTCGGGGGTGGGCCCGCCGTTGTCGACCGGCGTGCCGGTGTCGACCGGGGTGGCGCCGTCCGTCGGCCCGGTCCCGTTGTCGACGGGCAGCGCGCCGTCCTGGGCGCTGGTGTCGGCGGCGGCGTCGGTCGTCTGGGGCGGCAGCACGGTGTCGGTGCACGCCGGCACCCCGCACGCCGCGAGGAGGCCGAGCGCGCCAAGCGCCCGGGCCTTCCACGGATCACCGAAGGTTCTCGTCTTCACAAAGGTATCAACTCCTTTTGCACGGC
>JBILLI010000072.1:0-17477 GCA_044376155.1 Polyangiales bacterium | reverse complement strand
CGGGCTTGGTGGTGAACCACGGATCAAAGACCCGCTCGGCGAGGGCGTCGGTGATCCCGGGGCCGCTGTCGTCGACGGCGCAGCGCGCGCGCCCGTCGCTCAGCCGCACCCGCACGCGGAGCACCTTCGGGCGATCGGTGACCGCGGCCACGGCGTCGGCGGCGTTGAGCAGGAGGTTCAGGAACACCTGCGACACCCGCACCCGCGCGGCGACGATGGCCACGCCCTCCTCGGGGAGCGAGAACTCGGCGTCGACCCCGCGCAGCCGCCCGATGGAGCGCAGCGTGCCGAGCACCTCGCGCAGGAGGTCCGCGAGGTCGAAGACCTCCACGCGCTCGGCGCCGGGGCGGCCGAGGGAGAGCAGCTGCGTGGCGTGTGCGCGCACCGCGCGGAGGCCGTGCTGCATGGCCGCGAGGTCCTCCTCGGAGGGGGCCTCAGCGCGCATCACCGCGTGCTCGATGCCACGCAGCGCGAGGGCGAGCGAGGCGTCGAGGTTGTTCAGCTCGTGCCCCACCGCGCTCGCGAGGGTGCCCACGGTGGCGAGCCGCTCGGCCCGCAGCAGCTGCTCCGAGCGCTCCGCGAGCTCGCGGGTGAGGGCCTCGTGCCGCCGCGCGCGGAGGTCGTGGAGCGCCTTCACCCGCGTGAGATTCTTCACCCGCGCGAGGAGCTCGGCGTCGTCGACGGGCTTCGCGAGAAAGTCATCGGCGCCCGCGGCCTTCGCGCGAATCCGCGACTCCCGCTCTCCGTGCGCCGTCACCACCACCACCGGGATGAGCTCCCCGCCCGGCATCGCGCGGATGCGCCGGCACGCCTCGACCCCGTCGATGCCGGGCATCGCGAGGTCGAGCAGCACCACGTCGGGCGGCGCCGCCGCGATCTGCGCGAGGGCCTCCTCCCCGCTGGACGCGCTGCGCACCTCGTAGCCCTCGGGGGAGAGCATGGCGTCGAGCAGGGCGCAGTTCACCGGCTCGTCGTCGACCACCAGCACTGTCGTCAAGGCTCTTCCTCCGCTGCGATGAGCGTAAACGAGAACGTCGAGCCCGCGCCCAGGGCGCTGCTCAGGGAGACCTCTCCCCCCATGCGCCGCACCAGCGCCCGGGTGAGCGCGAGCCCGATGCCCGTGCCCTTGCGCGCCCGCGGGGGCGGCGACGCGCCCTGCTCAAACCAGTCAAAGATCCGGGTCTGGTCCTCGGGCGCGATGCCCGCGCCGTTGTCTTCGACCTCCACCCGCACCCGCGGGCCCTCGTCGCGTGCGCGCAGGACCACCACCCCGTCGCCGTCGTCGCGCGTGAAGCCCACCGCGTTGGAGAGCAGGTTCGCGAGCACCTGCACCACCGCGTCGGCGTCGGCCCGCACCCTCGGCAGCGCCGCGGGCAGCTCGGACCGCAGGGCGATGCGCTGCGCCTCACACGTCGGTCGCAGCATCGCGAGCGCGCGCTCGGCCTGCGGCGCGAGGTCCATCGGGGTGAGCGTCACGGCCTGCCGCGCCTCCTCCGCGCGCCGCAGGTCGAGCAGGTCGTTCACGAGGCGGAGCATGTGCTGGCCGCTGTCGAGGATGTGCCGGGTGAACCCTCGCTGCCGCTCCGTCAGCGGCCCCGCGGTCTCCTTCAAGAGCACCTGCGCGAAGCCGATGACGGCGTTCAGCGGCGTGCGCAGCTCGTGGGTCACGCTCGACAGAAACTGCCCCCGCGCCCGCGCCGCCGTCTCCGCGCGGTCCCGCGCCTCGGCCAGGGCGATGGTGCCCTCGCGCTGCCCGGTGGTGAGCTCGAACATCGCCAGCGTGCGCTCCTCCCCGCTCGCGCTGCGCAGCGGCGCGGCCGTCATGCGCAGCCATTGCACCCCGCCGTCGGGGCGCACGGCCCTGCGCTCCACGGTGTAGCTCGGCGCGTCGCCGCGGCGGGTCGCGAGCACCCCGCGGGCGTGCAGGTCGCGGTCCTCGGGGTGGGTGACCTCGTCGAGCGACGCGCCCACGAGCTCCGCCGGCGCGCGGCCGAGCAGGGCGCAGAGGCGCGGGTTCACGGTCTCGAAGCGCTCGTCGGCGTCGAGCATGGCCATCCCGAGGGGGCCCTCCTCGAAGACGCGTCGAAAGCGGCTCTCGCCGTCGCGCAGCGCGTCGTCTCCCCGCTGCTGCGCCGTGAGGTCGCGCTGCACCGACACGAAGTGGGTCCACCGCCCCGACGCGTCGGCCACCGGGGTGACCGTGCTCTGCACCCGGTATTCGGTGCCGTCCTTGCGGTAGTTCACGATCTCCACGGTGACGGGCTCGAAGCGGGCCATGGCGTCGCGCAGCGCCCGCAGCGCGGCCCGCGAGGTGCCCGGGCCCTGGAGCATGCGCGGGCTACGCCCGAGGAGCTCGGCCTCGGCGTACCCTGTGAGTCGGGTAAAGGCCGGGTTCGCGTACACGATGCGCGGCCCCGGCGGCTCCAGGGGCGTGGCCTCGGTGATCAGCACCGCGTCGTGGGTGTGCGCCATCGCCGCCCGCAGCAGCGGGAGCTCGTCGGCAGCGGTGGGTGGCTCCCCGGGCGGCATCGCGGCCGAGGGTTCTACCCTGTCCTTCACGGATCGCGCGAGCCCTGCCGTCGCCCCGCGGGACCGAGGACGCTTGGCAGCCATGCCCGGTCGGTGCGACATTCGGATATGCCCCGAGCGCCACGTCTCGAACGGTTCGTCCCGCGTCTGCTCGCGATGCTCTGCGTCGCGGCCTGCGCGCTGCTGCTGCCCGCGACCGCGCACGCGATCATCAACCAGGTCGACGGACAGATTGTTCCGCAGACCGACGCGCTGCAGAGCTGCCTCGACAAGGACTCGGCGCCCGGCCCGTCGAACCCCGCCCCGGGCGAGGGGCGCGGCGTGCTCGACGCGGTGCGCGCGGCGGCCATCACCCCGCAGGTGTTCGTGCCCGGTCAGCGCCGCAGCGACAACCGACGCGTGGCGCAGTTCACCATGGTGGCCGAGGGCGCGGGGTATCAGAACCGCTTCGGCTGGTACAACGTCGGCGAGAGCCCGTTCAGCCCCGGCAACCGCCGCGAGATCTTCGCCTGCCGCGAGCGCTTCGCGGCGACCGGCTGCTCGTGCCCCTGCCAGGGCGGCACCCGCGCGGCCATCCCCCCCAACGGCCTGTGCACCTCGTGGATCAACGGGAACATCGTCGAGGTCGACTTCGACTGCATGCTCACGAACCGCGTGTGGAACGGCGGACCCATCGCGTTCTACATCATGACCCCGGAGCTCATCGAGGGCGGCTCTGACGGCAACTGCCCCGACGTGAACTCGTCGCGCAACCGGGTCTACTCCACCGACAACTCCATCAATGACGACGGCGACTACCTCCACTTCCTGATCTACACGTCGCGGACCTTCCCCGACGGGTACTACTTCGGCTGGGAGGACCTCTTCCGCGGCGGTGACAACGACTTCGAAGACGCCCTCGTGCGCGCCATCGGGCTCATCCCCACCTGCGTGCCCGCCCCCGAGGTCTGCGACGGCCGGGACAACAACTGCAACGGCATGGTCGACGAGGGCCTCGGGCAGCTCACCTGCGGCCTCGGCGCGTGCCGCCGCACCGTCGAGGCCTGCGTGGGCGGCCGCACCCAGGTCTGCACCCCGGGCGCGGCCAGCGCGGAGATCTGCGACAACCTGGACAACAACTGCAACGGGATGATCGACGAGGGCGTGACCCGCGCGTGCACCACCTCGTGCGGCACCGGCATGCAGTACTGCACCGCGGGCGTGTGGGGCGACTGCGTCGCGCCGCAGCCCACCCCCGAGGTCTGCGACAACCGCGACAACGACTGCAACGGCATGGTCGACGACAACCTCCGCCGCGAGTGCCGCACCGCCTGCGGCACCGGCGCCGAGGTCTGCACCGCGGGCGCGTGGAGCGCGTGCTCTGCCGCGAACCCCACCGCCGAGGTCTGCAACGGCCTCGACGACAACTGCAACGGGATGATCGACGACAACATCGCCACGCGCCCCTGCCGCACCGCCTGCGGCCCGGGCACCGAGCGCTGCGTCGGCGGCCGCTTCGTCTGCGACGCCCGTCTGCCGCGCCCCGAGATCTGCGACAACATGGACAACGACTGCAACGGCATGGTCGACGACAACGTGCCGGGCGGCGGGTCGTGCGGGTCCAACGTGGGCGTGTGCCGCGCGGGCACCTTCGTGTGCCGCGCCGGGCGCTACGTGTGTGAGGGCGCCACCGCGGGCTCGCCGGAGCTGTGCGACGGGCTCGACAACAACTGCAACGGCCTCGTCGACGACGGCAACCCCGGCGGCGGCGCGGCGTGCATGACCGGCACCGACGGCACCGCCCTCTGCCGCGCGGGCGTGCTCGCCTGCCGCGACGGGATGATCCGCTGCGAGGGCGGCACCGTGGGACAGCGCGAGGTCTGCAACTGCATGGACGACGACTGCGACGGCATGATCGACGAGGATGCCGCGGGCTCGAACCCGCTCTGCCCCGGCGGCCGGTGCCTCGGCTGCGCGTGCCGAACCCCTTGCGCCCCAGGGGAATTCCCCTGCTCTGCGGGGCTCATCTGCAACAGCGAGAACTTCTGCGTGCCGCCCCTCTGCGGCACCGAGATCTGCCGGCAGGACCAGGTCTGTCAGGGCAACCGCTGCGTGGATCTCTGCGAGACCGTCACCTGCCCCGCGGGGCGCGTGTGCCGGATTCAGAGCTCGCAGGCCGTGTGCGTCGAAGACAACTGCTACGGCCTCGGCTGCCCCGGCGCGCAGCTCTGCATCGCGGGCCGGTGCGCGAACAACCAGTGCCTCGCCACGACCTGCCCCGCCGGGCAGTTCTGCCGCCCCGGGGCCAACGGCGCGGCCACCTGCGTGCGCTCCTGCGGCGACGTGCAGTGCCCCACCGGGCAGGCGTGCACCGACGGCCGCTGCCGGCCCAACCCCTGCGCGTTCCAGACCTGCGGCGCGGGGCTGATCTGCGAGGTCAACGCCGGGGCCGCGCGCTGCATCCCCGACCCCTGCCTCAACGTCGGCACCACCCCGGGCCGGGTCTGCGCGAACGGCCGCCTCGTCGACGATCCCTGCGCGGGCGTGAGCTGCCCCGGCGCGCCCCGCGTGGTCTGCCGCGCCGGACAGTGCATCGACCCCATGCTCCCGCCCCTCGTGCGCGACCGCATCATCCCCACCGGCGGCTGCGCCGCCACCCCCGCCCGCGCGACATCAGCCTGGCCCCTCGCGGCCCTCGCGGCGCTGGCCTTCGCGACGAGACGCAGACGGCGCGACGGCGCGACGGCCGGAGGTGCGCGATGAACCGCCGCGTTGCCCTGCTCCCCTTCCTCGCGGCGATGGCCGCGCTCGCGGGCTGCGAGACCGAGCCCTACTGCGTGAACTGCACGCCCATCGACGGCTCCGTGGCCGGGGCCTACGACGTGCGCCCGGTGGAGGTCATCGTCGCCAACCCCGACAGCTGCGTCGCCGCCGAGGAGGTCTGCGACGGCCGCGACAACGACTGCGACGGGCGCATCGACGAGGACTTCAACGTCGCGACCGACCCGCGCCACTGCGGCCGCTGCGGCAACCGCTGCGAGCTCCCCTTCGCGATCCCGACCTGCACCGCGAGCGTCTGCCAGATCCGCCAGTGCGACATCGGCCACCTCGACCTCGACCGCAACCCCGTCAACGGCTGCGAGTACGAGTGCAACCGCACGTCTGACAACGAGGTCTGCGACGGCGTCGACAACAACTGCAACGGCCTCGTCGACGAGGGCTTCGACCTGCAGACCAACGCCGCGCATTGCGGTCGCTGCAACACCGCCTGCCGCTTCGACGGCGCCGAGGCGGCGTGCGTCGCGGCCGTGTGCCGCATGGGCAGCTGCGCCGCGGGCGCCATCGACCTCGATCGCAACCCCATGAACGGGTGCGAGTACCGCTGCACCCCCTCGGGCCCCGAGAGCTGCGACGGCCGCGACAACGACTGCGACGGCACGGTCGACAACGGCGTCGACATCAACACCGACGTGAGCAACTGCGGGGCGTGCGGCCGGGTGTGCCCGACGGCGAACTCCTCCGCCGCGTGCGTCGCCGGCGTGTGCCGCGTGGGCTCGTGCCGCGCGGGCTTCGTCGACCTCAACAGCGACCCCGCCGACGGGTGCGAGTGGCAGTGCGGCGCCCTCGACGGCACGCGCGGCGCCGAGACCTGCGACGGCCGCGACAACGACTGCAACGGGCTCATCGACGACGGCGCCGTGGCCGGCGTGGGCGACGCCTGCGGCCCTGGGGTCTGCCGCACCGGACGGCAGGCCTGCGAGTCGGGCGTGCTGCGCTGCGTCGGCGCGCCCACGGCGACGCTGGAGCTGTGCAACGGCCGCGACGACGACTGCGACGGGATGATCGACGAGGCGCCCCCCGGGGGATCCCTCCCGGGCACGGGCCCCGCCGCGGTGTGCGGCAACGACGTGGGCGCGTGCGTCTTCGGGCGCTTCACCTGCGTGTCGGGCGCGATCCAGTGCGTCGGCGCCACGGGGCCCACGACCGAGGTGTGCGACGGCGTCGACAACGACTGCGACGGGTCCATCGACGAGGGCGTCACCGCCCCTCCGGGCTTTCGCTGCAACCGCCGCGGCGCCGAGGGCATCGGCGCGTGCACCGGCGCGGTCCCCGCCTGCGCGGGCGCCCGCGGGTGGACCTGCACCTACGGGCCCAGCTACCGCGACCTCGACGACGAGGCCCTCTGCGACGGCATCGACAACAACTGCGACACGCGCCTCGACGAGGGCTGCCTGACCAACCTCTCGCGCACCGACGTGCGGCTCGACGGGGGGAGCGCCAACACCATCCAGCCGATGATCGCGGGCGGCGGGAACAACGTCGGCGTGGTCTACATCGACCGCCGCAACGGGCAGTCGGACATCTACTTCACCCGATCCACCGATGGTGGCCAGGCGTGGCTCACCGAGCGTCGCCTCGACACCAACGCCGCGGGCAGCCGCAGCTCGGTGCAGCCGTGGCTCTCGTGGTTCGACGGCGGCACCCGGGTCGCGGCGGCGTGGGGAGACTTCCGCACGACCAACTCCAACTACCGCCAGGTCTACACCGTGAACTCGGGCGACTCGGGCGCGAACTGGCTCACCACCGACGTGCGGATCAACCCCGGGCAGAACGACGACTCGTTCAACATCCAGGTGCACCAGACGAGCAGCTCCATCGTCGCGGTGTGGGAGACCTTCTTCAACAACCGCGGGCGGCACATCAACACCGCGGCCTCCACCGACGGCGGCAACTCCTGGCGCGCCATCGCGCAGCTCGACACCGGCCCCGGCACCGCCATCGCCTCCACGCCCGACGTCGCCGTCGTGGGCGCGCGGATCTTCGTCGTGTGGCGCGACAACCGCAGCGGGCGCCCCGACATCTACACGCGCTCCTCGGCCGATGGCGGGCTCACCTGGTCGTCGCGCGACATCCGCCTCGACACCGACCTCGCGGGCGCGCACACCAGCGAGGAGCCCACCGTGGCGGCCGACGCCATGGGCAACGTCTTCGTCGCGTGGCAAGACGTGCGCGACGACCGCGCCTACGACATCTATTTCCAGCGCAGCGCCAACAACGGCGCGACCTGGCTCCCGGCCGACGTGCGCGTCGACACCGACGCGTTCCCGCGCGACTCGCTGCACCCCAACGCGATGGCCGTGGGCAACGGCGAGGTCGCCATCGTGTGGCAGGACTTCCGCTGGGGCCTCCCCAACCCCTACGGCAACCGCACGGTGTCAGGCGCCACGACCTTCCAGCGCGCCGACGCGCAGGTCATCGGCGGCATGCCCGGGCGCTCGTCGGCGGTGAACGTGGTCTCGGCCAGCGGCGGTCGCACGGTCTTCGTCGCCTGGGCCGACAACCGCAGCGGCTCGCTGGACATCTACGGCAACTACTCCCTCGACGGCGGCGCGACCTATCAGCCCGCCGACATCCGCTTCGACACCGCCACGGGTGCGGTCGACGCGCACTACCCCTCCGTCGCGGTGAACACCGTGGGCGGGCGCCCCGTGCTGCACACCGTCTGGGTCGACCGGCGCACCGACGGGATCATCGGCGACATCTACTACCGCGCGCTTCGCTGAGCCGCCCTTGCGCGCGCGTCTCCGCGGGAGGACCCTCGGGTCTTCCCCGGAGGCACCGTGTCGCAGCGTCGTCGGCCTTCTCCCGCTCCGTCGCACAACGCCATCCCGACGCTCGCGTCGCTCGTCGCGGGCGCGGGCATCGCGCAGGGCTGCGCGCCCGTCGAGTGCGGCGAGCAGCGCGCCGACGAGGTGCGCGCGCACGGCCCGCGCGGGACCGAGGCGCTGCGTCGGGGGGCCCTCGGCGACGCGGTGCGCGAGGTGGCCCTCGCCGCAGGGCTCGTGCGTCACGGCGACACGCGGGTCATCGAGACGCGCACGGGGGGTGTCCCAGAGCCCGTCACACTGCAGCTGCCGCAACCCGACGAAGGCATGCCGCGGCCAGAGTCCCGCCGCCGCGTGTGGTCCCCGCCGCCGCCACGGGACGAGGCGCCTCCTCCTCCGCCGCCGCCTCCCTCGGACCAGCACCGCGCCCCCGACGGCGTGACGCCGTCTGAGCCGCGCGCCTTGCGCGGACGGGTCATGACCGTGACCCCCAGGCCGCGCTCGCTGCGCCTGGAGAGATGAAACTCGACGCCTCCGCGGGTACCCTCGTCGGCCCGTGACCTCGAACGCCAGGCGCAAGAAGCCCCGCGCACCCGCGACCCTCCTCGACGCCGTGAAGGCGCGTGACCTTGAAGCCACGCGCGCGCTGCTCGACGCGGGCGCTGACCCCAACGCCCCCGGCCCCTACGACGAGCTCCCGCTGGGCGCCGCGGTCTACGCGGGGATCAACCACCCCGACGCGCAAGCCATCGCGTCGCTGCTCCTGGCGCATGGGGCCGATCCGGTGAAGGTCGGCAGCTTTGGCAGCACCTCGCTGGAAACCGCCGCGGAGCTCGGCGCCGACACGATGGCGCGCGAGATGATGGCCCGCGCCGGGGAGCGCTTCACGCTGCGCGCCCCGCCGCCGGGCAGTTCCTCGACGCTCCACCGCGCGTGCAAGGGGGGACTTTTCTGGCTCGCGCGGCGCTGCGCGGAGCTTGGCGCGGATCCGGGTGAGGTCGATGAGGCGGGCAGGAGCAGCCTGCACCACGCGGTGTCGGTCTATCCGTGGTCGGAGGCGACGGCCGAGGAGCGGCTCGCGCTGGTCGACTGGCTGCTGGCGCGCGGGGTCGACCCCCATCATTGGCAGCCCGGAGAGTACGGCGGCACGGCGCTTCACGTCGCGGCCGCGTCGACCGACGCGGCCACTGTGGCGCGGCTGCTCGACGCGGGGGTGGACCTGCACGCGGCCAGCGACGTGTCGGGGTTTCAGCCGATCCACCGCGCGGCCTACAACGACCGCGCGGAGGTGGTCGCGCTCCTCTGCGCGCGCGGGGCCGACATCGATGCCCTTGCCACCGGCGGCGTGCGCCCGCTGCACGTCCTGGCCACGCGCACGCGCTACCTCGCGACGCCCGAGATGGTCGACACCTTCGTCGACCACGGTGCGAGCATCAACGCCCTCGACGACCGCGGCTTGTCCCCGCTGGCCACCGCGATCAGCCAGCACGGCAACACCCGCGCACCCCTCGGGGAGCGGGAGGTCGCGACGCTCGCGCGCTTCGTCGCGCGCGGAGCCGACCTGCGGTGCGCCGCGCCGGGCGGGGCGACGCTGCTGATCCTCGCCGCGCGCATCGGCGACGTCGCGCTCGCGCAGATCGCCCTGGGGGGCAGCGAGATCGCACAGTACGATGAACACGGGTGGAGCGCGCTGCACTACGCCGCCACGCAGTCCGATGGCGCGCTCGCGGGCGTGTTGCTCGCCGCGGGCGCCGACCCGACGCTCCCCACGCGCAAGCGACACACCGCGTCGCGCACGCCCTTTCCCAAGGGCACCACGGCGATGGACATCGCGCGCGCGCTGGGCGTTGCGGCCGTGATCGAGCGGCTCGCGTAGCGCGCCTTCCCCACACGTGGTCGTTGGAGTACCTCTCCCGTGCGCCCATGCAGACTCTCCGGGTCCAACACCGCCTGCTCGCCCTCGCGGCCGCGTTCGCCGCCGCGGCGCCCTTTGCTCACGCCGACTCGCGCGGGGTCTACCGCTACCTCAGCGCGCAAGAGACGCGCTTCGACTTCGGCGCGTCGTACCGCCCGGCCTCGCGGGGTGACACCTCCGCGCTCCCGCCGGGCAACGCGCAGAACCCCTACGAGCTGACCTTCGCCGCGTGGTCGCGCACCGCGGTGACGCTCCAGCGACCCAGCGACCACCCCGCCGCGCGGCGGGCGCCCACCCTCACGCTGCAGATCTGGTCCCCCGGCGCGACCCTGCAGCCCGCGCAGGACCTCGCGCCCGCGACCTACGCCAACGCGCAGGTGACGTGCCCGCGGGGGATGCAGCACGTGCACGGGAACTTCCTCGCGACCTCCGCGGTCGAAGAGGCGCAGCGGCGACACTGCCTGCCCGGGGAGGGCTTCGACGTAGCGGGCATCAACGACATCTGGTGTCGGCGCTACGACCGCGCGAGCTACGAGGCCGCGATCCGACGCATCCGCGCGGCGTCGACCACCCGCACCGTCCCGATGAACTTCTGCATGGACCAGTTCCAGTTCCCCAACCGCGAGGGCGCCGCGCCCTCCGTGGCGATCACCTGGGACGAGGCCCAGGCCCTCTGCTCGGCGCAGCAGAAGCGCCTCTGCACCGAGCGCGAGTGGACCTTTGCGTGTGAGGGCAACGACGCCTGGCCCACGAGCTCACCCCACTGGCACAACCGCCACGGCCCGCGCACCGCGAATGGTGCGCAGCAGCTCGGGTGCACCGTCGCGGGCAACGTCGACGGCACCGACTTCCTCTCCGAGACCCGCCGCACCCCGCAGGACTACCTCGACTTCGGCATCCTCTGGACCCGCAACGCCAGCGGTCGCCGCCCCGCCGAACGCACGCTCCTCGCCGCCGCGCGCTCCCCCCTGGCCTACGGCTTCGTGCTCGCCTCGCTCTACGGCTCCGAGACCAACGGACACGCCGCGGGCTGCACCTCGCCCTTCGGCGTGCGCGACCTCGCCGGCGGCGTCGACGAGTGGACCACCCGCGTCGGCCGCACGCCCCCGGGCGGCTACGACAGCATCCTCAAGGGCGGATACGGCGGCGGCGAGCCTGTGCGCAACCGCTGCCGCCCCGCCACCGGCGCCCACGGCCCGAGCTTTCGCTATTACCAGATCGGCTTTCGCTGCTGCAGCGACGCGCGCGGCGCCGCCGCTCAGCGCGGCAGCGCACCCTGAGACGCGAGCCACGCGAGCCAGTCGGTCACCCGTCGGCGCACGCGGTCTTCGATCTCTTGCGCCGAGGGCTCATCGGCGCTCACCTGCCCGGGGTCGGGCTGGTAGCGCAGGTCGTCCATCTCAATCACCAGCACCTGCGCGCCGCGGTCCCCCTCGGCCCCCGGCACCGAGAGCAGCGCGTCGTCGGCGGGGCGCTCGGGCACGTAGCCCCGCAGCCGGGTGCGCGCCTCGGCCGTGAGCACGGTCACGCAGTGCAGGGTCGCGCCGATGCACGCCGTGCCCTCGAGCTCGCGACGCCCCGCGATGCGCACGCGGCGACCGGCTGCGAGCCCGAGGCCCCGCGAGGCCACCGCGTCGAGCACCGCGCGCTCCAGCCGGGGGGACTCCAGCGCGCGCATCGCCCTGTCTCCCAGGGGGATCTCGCGCGTCGAGGCGCATCCCAGGAGCGCGCCGAGCAGCAGGAGTCTAGCCGTCGACATCGAAGCCCCAGGTCACGAACACGTCAGGCCCGCCGAAGCGGGCGAAGCGCGCGGCGGCCGCCACGCGGCGCACACAGAGCACGAACTCGGGGCCGCCGTTGCCGCCCGAGACCCGGGCCGCGGCGGGGGAGCCGTCGGGGCGCACGCGCAGGCGGAGGTTCACCCGCCCCCGGGGGCCGCTGCCGTCGTCGCGGGTGGCGTACTCGGCGCACGCCGCGAAGCGCGGCAGCAGCGGGTTCAGCGCGCGGCTCACCTGCGCGGGCTCGAGGCCCATGGGGCCTTCGTTGGCCTGGGTCATGTCGAAGGTGGTCGCGGGCGGCGGACCGAGGTCTTCGGGCAGCGTCGGGCCCGACTCGGGATTGTGCCGCACGCGCGGCGCCTCGAGGGGCTCTTCGTCGTAGACCTCGTTGGGCGACTCGGGCGTGGGCGCGGCGGCGACGCCGTTGGACGGGCGCACGCGGTTGCGCGCGGCGCGGCGACGGAGCCGGCGGTTGCGGCGCACGGGCGCGTCGGGCATCGCAGCGGCGTCGCGGGGGGCGCCGGCGTCGGGGGGAGGGGACGACGGACAGCCCCACAGCGTGAGGCAGATCCCGAGCGCGGCGGAGCGGTGGAGGAGCGGTGGCATCAGGCGTCTCTGCGGCGTTGACGTCGGGGACGCGGCCGTGTCTACCATGCGCGCAACGTGAAGGCGCGAGCGTTCTTGATGGCGGCGGCGGTGCTGGTCGCGCCGTTGACAGCCAGGGGTCAGACCGCGCCCGAGGGCGAACCGGGGAGCACCTCCGGAGAGGCCGCGGGCGGGTCGTCGGGGTGGAGGTTGTATCCGCGGGAGAAGCATCTGCTCTTTCGCGCGACGGCCAGCACCGCGTATCGGATCAACGATCCCTTCGCCGTGGGGCGCCTCGCGCCGCCGACGCTGACCGTCGACGCGGCGTTCACCCTGGTGCACCTCGGGCGCTTTCAGTTCGGGCCCTACCTCGGGCTGCAGATCGGGTTCGACCGCGGCGGCACGCAGACGCAGTTCGCGGTGGTGCCGGGCGCGGTGATCCAGCGGCGCTTCAGCAACCTGTTCGCGTTCAACGCGCGGGTGGGGGTGCCCATCGGCATCGTGCGCGGCAACTGCCCGTCGTTTCAGCTCGACGCCACCGGGCGCGAGGGCATGGGCGCGGCGGTCAACCGTCGCTTCGTGCAGGTCCCTGACACCAGCTTCTGTCCGGCGGTGAGCCCCGGGGTGGAGCTCGCCGCGGGCGGCGCGCTGTACCTCCTCTCGGGCTTCGCGGTCACCGCGGAGGTCTCGTTCAACATGTACTTCGGAGACGGCGGGATCATCTATCCCCTCATCGGCGGCGGCATCGGGTTGCTCTTCGACTACGAGGTGCTGCCGTGAGCGCGCGCCGTCGTTCGCGCCTCCCCGCCGTGGGAGTGCTGATGGTCTCGACGCTCTTCCTCGCGGGTACGACCCCCGGTGACGTGGGCGGCTGCGGGGGGAACTTCGCGCGCACCGGCGTGCCCGGCGACACCCGCGAAGAGGCCGAGTACGAGTACTTCGACCAGGGCCTCTGCGCGAACCTCTGCCTGCGGCTGCGCGAGTGCGGGCTGCTGTGCCAGTCGTTCCGCCCGGGCTCACCGTCGCGCACCAACTGCGACCCGAGCTCCGCCGAGGCCTACGTGGCCTGCGTGCGCGGCGAGGACCTCGACCGCACGATCTTCAACACCAACCTCTGCCCGCACACCTGCGGGAGCTACCTCAACGAGGCCAACCAGCCCACGCGCTTCACCGACGCGACGGAGCAGGACGTGGCCACGTGCGGCCGCGCGATCCAGTCGCTGCGCTGCGGCGACGCGCTCGCCGAGGCGCTCACCAACCCGCCCTCGGCGTGCATCAACGTGTGTCAGTGAGGAGCGCGACGATGAACCGCACCGCACAGCTCACCGCCCTCGCGCTGCTCGCCGCCTCGGGGTGTCGGGTGTTCGCGTCGAACCGTGACTATTCGTCGTACCGCGCGTACCGCTACGAGTCCGACGAGGCCGAGCGCCTCGCCGCGGGCTCGCGGTACCTCGCCGAGAACCCCCGCGGGGCGTTCCAGTCCGAGGTCTCGCGCCTCGTCGGCGGCGCCGAAGAGGACTACTGGGACGCGCACCGCTCCTCCGTCGACGGGCTGCAGCAGTACCTCGCGACCTTTCCGCAGGGCGCGCACGTCGACGAGGCCCGCCAGCGCATGACGGCCTTCGAGACCGCGCGGCGCCAGCGCGAGGAGGAGCGCCGCGTCGCCGAGCAGCAGGCCACCCAGCAGCGCGAGGCGGAGCTCCGGGCCACCGCGACGCGCCAGCGGGTGTGGGTGCGCTCGGCGTTCTCGCGCTGGTCGCGGCTCTTCGTGGGGCTCCAGGGCTGGGGGCAGGGCGTGGGCGCCATCGCCGCCGCGAACCCGACCTTCACCGCGGCCTTCGAGAACGCCCCGCCGCAGTGCCGCGCGTCGCACTGCCGCAAGGAGTACCTCAACGACTTCTACATCCCCGTGCCCGGCCGCTCGGCCGTGCCGCGGCGGTCGACCTTTCAGCTCGACATGGTCCGCGTGGGCGCCGAGCGCGCGGTGAACCAGGTGCTGCTGCACACGCGCAACCGCGGGCTCACCCAGTGGTGGGAGAGCGAGAACCAGCAGACGGTCGACCCCGCCGACGCCGCCGCCCGCGAGGCCGCCGTGCGGTGGTCCATGGACCAGCTCCGCGCGGTGGTGGCCACGGCGTTCCCGAGCGCGCAGGAGACACCCGCGGAACTCTACGGCCCGCCGCCCGAGGCCGTGATGCAGGGCGTTGAAGAAGAAGAGAACGCCGCGCCCACCCCGGTGGACCCCAACGCGTGCGTGATCCCCTCGCAGCCCCTGGGCACCCGCTGGAGCGCGGTGGTCGGTTGTTCGCCCCTGAACAATCCCCGCGCCTTCACCGCGCCCGCGACAGAGATCATGGAGGCCCACGCCCGCACGCTCGAGTCCGACGAGCAGCCCGTGACCGCCAGCGTGTGCCTGCGCCTCGACGCCTTCGCCGCCCTCGACGGCGACGGCATGGGCACCGACGAGGGCGTGTCCATCGCCCTCATCCCCGCGTGCGCGCTGCAGCCCGCGGCCCCCGCCCGTCCCGCACGGCCGGGTCGCCCCGGAACCCGTCCCGCCGCCCGCCCTGCCGCGCCTGCCGCGCCTGCCGCCCCCTGAACATCCTTCCCCGAGGACGCACCTCGGGGCGGATCACCCCGCGTCAGTCGGGGTCTTCGGCGCCCTCGCGGAGCATGCGAACGCGCGAGCGGTACTCGTCGCGCAGGCGCTCCTCGGCGGAGCGCGTGAACAGCGGCACCAGCGCCTGCACCACGGCGATGCCCGAGATCGACACCGCGATCACGTTGAGCTCCGGCGGCTCGGGCCACGGCCGGCCGCTGAAAATCTGATCGCTGTAGATCACCCCCACGGGGATCAGCGCCGCCGCGATGCCCACCACCGCGTTGATCACCCGTCGCCGCGCGCCGTCGGCGGCCATGCGGTCGAGGGCCTCTTCGCCGAAGCGCACCCGCGCGTGTCGCAGCCGCACGGTGTTCTGCGGCATCGCCGCGAACTCGTCGGAGAGCCGCTCGCGCGCAGGGGGAAAGGCCAGCGCCGCGAGGCTCTGCGCGAGCAGCAGACCGCCCTGAGACCACAGAAGAACCTGCGCGGGGTGCGGGCTGCCGTCGTCGCGCGCGCTGAACACGAAGCCCAGCCCGATGGTCACCGCGCCCGAGATGGAGTTCACCAGGATGTCGGTGCGCCGTGCGTCCCGCGAGCGCTCGGCGAGGGGCGGGAGAGAGGTGTTCAAGATCCGCAGTCGCTCGCGCCACAGCCCTGGCACGCGGGCGGCGGTCGCACGCGGCGCGCGGACCGGGGCGTCGGCCGCGACGTCGGGGGTGACCGCCACGACGGCAGGGGCCGTGGGCGTTGGATCGGGCGGCGGTGGCGGCGGAAAGGCCGCGGGGTTGGGCGGCGGTGGCGGGGGGAGCGCGCTGGGGGTCTGCGCGGCGAGGGAGCCCGCGAAGAGCAACGTGGCGCCGAGGAGCGAGAGCAGGGGACGTCGCCTCACGCGCCTGAGGGTAGCACCCGGCGCGCGGACGTCATCGCGCGTCGGGGCACGTCGGGCACGCGCCGTCGCGACGTCGTCCCGCGTCTTCGCACGCCACCCGGGCGCTGCGACACCGCGGGTCGCGCGGCGGGGTACGGTCGGCGTCCTGGGTGAGGCGGCAGATCTCACCCGCGGCGCGGCAGATCGTGGCCGAGGCGCCGCAGACGTCACGGCACGTCGCCGCGTCGGCGCTGATCCGCGCGACCGCCGCGCGGAGCTGCGACTCGTACCGCGCGAGGGCCGCCTCGGGCCGCTCGGCCTCGGGCGACAAGCCGTCCTGGGGGCCAGCCCCCCGCGAAGGTCGCGGCGGTGCCGGGGGCGCAGGGCGGGGTTCGAGGGGCGGAGCCGTGGCCGTTGCGGGGGAGACCGACGCGCCGCCGAGGGGCTGCTCGACGGGGGGGGAGAGCTGCGACTGCACCGCGCCCTGGGACGTGCCCGGGGCCGCTCCCGGCGGCGGCGACGACTCCTCTCGCATCTGCGCGCTCGGCGCGACCGCGACCGGCGCCGAGGCCGCGGGCGGTCGCGCCATGGCGCACCCTGCCGACAGCGCAAACCACGCGAGGCACCAACGCCTCACGGCGCCCCGCCGTCGAGCGCGCGCGCGAGGATGCGCTGGTTCATGCCGATGGAACGCTCCAGCACCTGAATCGCCTCCTCCCGCCGACGCGCGGCGCCCGCGGTGTCACCGCGCTCCCGATCACGCTCCGCGAGCGCGCCGAGGCACTGCCCGCGGACCATCAGCAAGCGCGCGCGGAGCACCGACTCGCGGGTGGTCTCGGCGAGGCCCGTGTCGGTGTGCGACAGCGCGTCGTCGGGGCTGCCCGCGCGCAGCGAGAGCTCGGCGAGGCGCCCGTACGCGTCGGCGCGCACGTCTTCGTACTCCGGGAGCTCTCGCGGCAGCGGCAGCGCCAGCACGCGCCGCACGGCCTCGGCCGCGCGCGGGAACTCCCCCGCGTGCTCGTACACGTCGGCCTGGTGGTGCAGCGCGCGCACCGAGCCCAGCAGCGCGGTGGTGGCCTCGTCCTGCGTGGCGATCTCGCCGCGCGGGGTGCAGCCCGTGGGCCACGCGACCAGCAGCGTGAGGCACAGGGCCCATGTTCGCGTGCGGGTCATCGCGCGCCTCCGCGGAGGTAGTGATCGCGGTAGCGACGGAGCCGTCGATCGAAGAGCCGGGTGGAGGGCGCCGCGCCCGCGCCGGGCTGCACGGCCTCGGTGAACGCGGGCGGGAGATCCACCGAGAGGGGGCTGCGGGGGTGGGTGCCGTCGCGCCCGCGCACGCCGATGGCGAAGGCGAGCACCCCTGCGGCGGCGACGGCGGCGGCGGCCATCCCCCAGCGCAGGCGCAGAACCCGGGCCACGGGGCGGTCGGCGTCGAGAGCCGTGCGGAGCGCGCGGCGCACGGCCTCGTTGGCGACATCGTCGACGGGGCGCGTTGTGGCGCGCACCCGCAGCGCGGCGCTCAGCAGCGCGTCGGTGTCGGGGTCCCTGGGCCGCGCGGCATGGCCGTGGGCGAGGGCGTCGGCGAGGCGTCGGGCCTCTTCGCGCTCCTCCTCCG
>JBILLI010000571.1:0-5063 GCA_044376155.1 Polyangiales bacterium | reverse complement strand
GTCGCCGCGCAGCACGAACTGGGAAGTCCGCGCGGGACCGGCGACGTTGTGGCACCCCACGCAGCGCACAGAGAGCACCGGGGTCCAGAGCTCGCGGCGGAACCACGCGAGGTCGTCGTCGCACACCGGGGTGTTCGCGGCGCCGTCGGGCAGCGTCGCGGTGCCTCCGCCGACCGTCGCGTCGGCCGCGGGCGCGCGCTCGGTCGCGCACCCCCACACCAGCGCGAGCATCGCCGCGAGGCGCCTCACGCCAGCACCCCCGGCAGCGGACCCGCCCCACGCGCGGGGTCACCGAAGGCCGGGATCTCCACGCCCATCGCGTGACACACGGTCACCAGCAGTCGCTGGTGCGGCATGCGGGTGAAGCGCAGGTAGCGGTCGGTGGTGAGCAGCCCGCCCGCGCCGCCCGCGAGCACGAAGGGCACCGACACGCAGTCGTGCAGGCGTCCGTCGCCCATCTCCTTGGCCCACAGCACGAGGGAGTGGTCGAGCATGGTGCCCGATCCTCCTGGCTCGGGGAGCTCGGCCATGCGCCCCACGAGCCATGCGAACTGCGACGCGAACCAGCGCTCCGCGGTGACGAAATCGCGCACGCCCGCGGCGTTGCCGTCGCTCATGTGCGAGAGCGCGTGGTGCCCCTCGCGCACGCCCGCCCAGGTGAAGACCTGCGGCGCGACCGTGTGCGCCCACTGGATCGACGCGACCTTCGTCGCCCCGCACGAGAACGCCGCGAGCATGAGCTCCATCTGCGCGCGGCCCACGGCGGGGAAGCTGTCGTTCTGTTGGTGGTTCAGGCTCATCACGGGCGGCGCAGCGCAGCCCATGACGGGCGAGGCGCTGCTCCCGGTCAGCGAGGTTTCGACGCGGCGCAGAGACTCCAGGTGCGCGTCGAGCTTGGCGCGCTCCTCGGCGCCCACGCGGGTCTGCAGGTCGCGCACCTCGCCGCGCACGAGGTCGAGCACGCTGCGCCGTCGGACCATCATCGCGTCGACCATGCCCGGGGCGGGCGCCATCGCGCCGAAGAGCCTGCGGTACACGCTGGCGGGATCGTCGTCGGGCGGCGCGTAGACCCCCGGCGCGGTGTACGACATGCGGGTCTGCACGTTGCCACCCCACGCGCTGGTCTGCACGCCGAGCTCCAGCGAGGCGAGCCGCGAGCCCGCGCCGATCTCCCGCGCGACGTACTGGTCCACCGACATCCCGCGCGTGGGCGACGAGGAACCGCCGCTGCCCGTGAGCATCGCGGCCATGCCGCCCTCGTGGTTGCTCGCGCCCACGAAGTCGATCCCGTCGAGCACCGCCACGTGGCGCTTCACCGCGCGCAGGGGCTCAAGAATGGACCCGGTGGGAAAGGTGAACCCAGCGCCCTCCACCGACGGTCGCCAGTGCTGATGCACCGTGCCGTTGGGCGAGAAGAACACCACGAGGCGCCGCGCGCGCCGGGTGCCGCCCGCGTGGGAGCGCCCGCGCAGGAGTGCCAGCACGGGCCCCGCCACCATCGCGAGGGCGGCGGAGTGCACGAAGGTCCGTCGGCCGATCTTGAGCTCGCTCACGAGCACCATCTGGACGAGGAAACCCCGACGCGGTCAAGCCCTGGCCGCGAGCGGGTCAGCGGGCGTTCACGGCTTCTTCGGCGCGCCCGTGGGCAGGGCCTTGGCGAGGGGGGTGCCTTCGAGCAGGCGCGCGAGCACCGCGGCCACGCTCTCGCCGCCGAGGATCGCGAGGGGCGCCATGCTCTCGGCCATGCGCTCGGCCAGCGCGCGGTCGGAGAACGCCTGCAGCGCGGCGACGAGGTCGGGCGACACGGCCTGGGCCTTCTCCACCACGGCCTTCACCTCGGCCTCGGACCAGCGCAGCCGCTGATCGAGCTGGGTCCGTGCGAGGCCCTGCTCCTGCTCCGCGGCGGCGCGCGCGCGGGCGAGCTCCGCGGCGTGCACGGCGTCGACGAGGGGCTGCTCGTCGCGCAGGGCGGTCTGCTTCTGCGCCCGCACGTCGGCCTCGTTCTTCGCCTCGGCGCGCTGCACCGCGACCTGCGCGGAGAGCTCCTTGAGCCGCAGCTCGGCCTCGGTGAGCCGCGAGGTGTTCTGCAGCGTGAGCACCTGCTGGCGGGTGGACTCGACCTCGCGGGTGAGCTCCAGCTTGCGGCGCTCGCCGCTCACCGCGAGGGCCTGGCGTACGGCCGCGTGCTGCGCCTCGGTGAGCAGCGACGCGATGGACTCGTCTCCAAGGGTGACGTCGAGCACCTCGACGTCGTAGACGCGCATCCCGTTCTCCTCGAAGGCGCGCCCCGGGCGCTTGCCGTCTTCGCCCTGCGCGCCGAGGATCACGTCGCGCACGACGGTCACCGAGCGGGCGTAGAAGTCCTCGACGCCGAGCTGCTTCACCGCGTGGCGCAGCAGCGAGCGGAGGTGGTCCGTGAGGAACTTCACGTAGTTCTCGGCGTTGAACCAGCGGTTGGGGTCTCCCTCGAAATCCACCCGGTAGGAGAGGGAGAGCTTCACGCGGCAGAGGTCCCGGGTCTCGGCCTGCACCTCGTCGCTCACCTTGTTGTGCAACACACGCAGGTACGCCGTGCGGAACAGGTTCGCGTCACTCTTCGGGGTGCCCGTGCTGAGCTCCAGCGCCTGCAGGCTCTCGTCGTACTCCAGCAGGTGCGTGTGCGGGCCGGTGATCACCCGGCGCTCCCCCGTGCGGTTCACCACCATCACCGCGTAGCCGGTCCACACCGAGACGGCCACGGCGCCTTCGTACTTGGTGTCGAGCACGAGCTGCCGCGGCGGGGAGTACGTGGGCTTGCGCTGAAAGTCGTCGCCCGCGAAGGTGGCCTTGGCGCCGGGGGCGGCGGGCGCGGGCGCGGCGGCGGGGGCGTTGCGGGCGCTGCGCTCCTCAAGGTGCTCCCCCGAGCCCGAGCGCCGCTGGATCTCTGACAGCCGCTGGTTCACCGCCACGGCCTGGTCGTTGCCGGGGAACCACAGGCGCACGTGCCGCTCGTCGAGCACGCGGCGCACGATCACTTCGCGACGGGGGTCGGGGAGGTAGATCGCCGGGCCGCGCTTGAGGGTGATCGAGCCCGTGTTGCGGTCGAGCACGTAGCGCCCCTCGCCCGCGGGGATCGCGATGGCGTAGTGGATCTCCTGGTCGCTGTACTTCACCACCGCGTGCTCGGGGCGCGGGAAGTAGATCATCTGGTCGCGGCCGGTGAGGAAGAGCTCGTCGCCGACCTTGTGGCTCACCCCGTCCTCCTCGTAGGGGGCGATGACCTTCACGTAGATCCCGCTGTTCTCGTTGAGCTCGATGGCGCGAAACTTCCGCGCGCCGCCGCGCTCGACGAACGACTCCGTGCTGCGCGGGAAGACCACCGCGGGGCCGCGCACGAAGCGCTTGTTGCCGTCTTCATCGAGCAGGATGCAGTACTCCAGGCGCTCCAGGGTCACGGCCTCGCGCACGTGGTTGCCCTGCTCGTCGCGCAGCACCTCGATGCCCGTGGGCGGGATGTGAAAGCTCACCTCGGTCCCCTGGATCACCAGGAGACGTCCGAGGGTGAGCTCCTCGGGCTTGAGTCTCTCGGCGTCGCTCTCGCTGCGGGGCTTGAAGACCGCGTGCTTCCAGTTCTCCTTGGCGGCCTCCTCGTCGTAGACGCGCGCGACGATGTACTGGTTCGAGCGCAGGTGGTGGCCCTGCACGACCTTCACCATCTGCCCCGGCCAGAGCGCGAAGCTCACGGGCCCCGGGGTGTTCACCTTGCGCCCGACGTTGAGCTCCGGGAGGTTGTTGAGCGCGCCCGTGCGCGGGTGCGAGCCGTCGCGGGCGGGGTTCTTCAGCACGAGGTACCAGCCCTCGGGGGCCACCGCGAGGGTCTGCGTGGCCTGCTCCAGGGTGCAGCGGTCGAAGCGCTTGGTGCCGTCGTTGAACACCACGGGGCGGTCGGTGTTCGCGAGGCTGGTCTTGTGCGGACCCACGTAGACGTTGATGTTCCCCTTCGTCTCGTCGGAGATGAACGCGAACTCATTGGGCGCGAGGACCAGGTCCCGCTCCCTCCCCCGATCACTGTCACCCATCACATCACCTTCTTCGTACGAGCCCAACGATGGGCGCGCGGGTCTCGCGAGACAAGCACCGCCGCGCCGCGCGAAGATCCTACGCCGATGCGCGCCACGCCCTTGCTGCTCCCGATGCTGTTTCTCTCCTGCGAGGCCCACGTGGCCGCGCGCCCCGACGTCGGCACCACGCCCGTCGACGCGGGCCGCGACGTCACCGACGTCACCGATGTGCCGCCCGCGCCCCGCACGATGGGGAGCTTTCATGGCCGCGCGTTCGACACCTACGACGCCACCCTCCCGGGCTTCGACACCATCGGCGTGGAGCTCGACCTCCGCGTCGACGGCGCGCCCGCCAACGACGAGACCTTCACCGCGACGCTCACGGGCACCTACGTCGCGACCGGTCCGCTCGACGCGCTTACCCTGGACTTCGTCGGCAACACCCTCGAGCGCGCCGAGGTCGACGGCGCCGAGGTCACCCCCACCCGCGAGGGCGACACCCTGCGCCTCCCCCTCCCCCGGGCGCGCGCGGCGGGGGACGTCATTCGCGCGACCGTGCGTTACCGCGGCGCCCTGCTGCAGAGCCGCACCGTGACCGTCGGAGACTTCGTCACCTACGGCGGGCTCATCGCCTCGCAGCCCAACGGCGTCGGCGCGCGGATCTTTCTCTCCCTCGATTGGCCCGCCCGCGGACGGCGCTGGCTCCCGATGCGCGACCACCCCCGCGACGGCGTGATGTTCGCTGTGCGCGCGACCTTCCCGACGGCCATGACCGTGCTCTCCAACGGCCGCCGCGAGGAGGTCACCACGAACGCCGACGGCACGCGCACGTGGCGCTACGCGTGCCTTACGCAGATGCCCGCGTACGACATTCACGTCGCCGCGTACGACCGCTGGGTCGACGGCAACGGCACCTCCCCCATGGGCGCCGCCGTGAGCTGGCACACCTACCGCGAGCACGCCGCCCGCGCCGACGGGATCTACCGCGACGTGCCCGCCGCCCTGGACTACTTCACCAGTAAT
>JBILLI010000570.1:0-5067 GCA_044376155.1 Polyangiales bacterium | reverse complement strand
CGCGCACCGGGCGTGACGGCGAACCCCGGAGTTCTCACGTCGATCCCAGACAACGCGGAGATCCCGCGCACCGGGCGGGACGGCGAACCCCGGAGTTCTCACGTCGATCCCAGACAACGCGGAGATCCCGCGCACCGGGCGGGACGGCGAACCCCGGAGTTCTCGCTCGCGAGAGGGCATCTTGAAGGGGGTGGGGCGCTGCGGCGCTTATCCCAGCGGTCTGCGAGCCTGCCGCGTCGACGCGGGTGATGTCCGTTCGCGGCGCAGGTCGGCGCGTCGCGCATGATCGGCGATCAGGTCGCCGAGCACATCCCACAGCGCACTGGGCAGGCAGTGGCCCATCCCGGCGATGATCTCCAGGCGCGCGCCGGGGATCGCCCGCGCGGTCGCCGCGCCCGCCCGCCACGGGATCAGCGGGTCGTCGTCGCCGTGCACCACGAGCGTCGGGGTGCGAACGAACCGCAGCGCCTCGGAGCGGTCGCCGTGCGAGAGGCTCGCCATGAGCTGACGCGCGAAGCCCGCGGGGTGCACGCCGCGTCGGAACGCGCGCCGCGACTGCAGCGTGAGCTCCGCGCGGTCCAGGGCGAAGCCTCGCCCCTGGAGGTGCGCGGCGAAGGCCAGGCTCGACGCGACGAAGGCGTCTTCGGTGCGACCGGGCGGCTTCAAGATCCCGGCGACGACGCTCGGGCGGGCGAGGAGGTTGCGCACGCCGCCGGGGCTCGACATGACGCTCGTGAGCGACCGGACCCGCGCCGCGTGTCGGAGCGCCAGGGTCTGTCCGATCATCCCGCCCATCGACACGCCGACGACGTGGGCGTCTTCGAGGCCGAGCGCGTCGAGGAGCGCGGCGGTGTCGTCGGCCATGTCGACGAGGTCATAGTCGGCGCGCGCCGGTCGACCGAGCAGCGCGCGGGCGATGCCGCGTCGAAGGTCGGGGCGACCGAGGTGGTCGAGCCAGGTCGACTCGCCCGCGTCGCGGTTGTCGAAGCGCACGACGCGAAAGCCTCGCGCGGCGAGCCCGGCGACGAAGCCGTCGGGCCAGTGAACCAACTGCGCGCCGAGGCCCATGATCAGCACCAGGGGGGTGCCCTCGCCGGTGACGTCGCAGGACAGCTCGATCCCGTTGGCGGCGACCTTCTGCGTGTTCATCGACGCTCCCCGCGGCTGCTCATGACGGTGACGCGCTACCGCGCGAAGAGCGGGCGTACCCCCGCGGCGAGGAACGCGCGCAGGTCTCCCGCGGGCGGGGCGAAGAGCAGCGAGAGGCAGATGCGCACCATCCACTCGGTCATGAGGTAGGGGTCGCGCACCGCCAGCGCGCCCCCGCGCATCGCGCCGTCGAGCAGCGGGCCCAGCGACTTCGAGAAGCGCTCGATCACCGCGGGGACGCCGTCGCGCAGAAACGCGCCCACGAGCTCGGGCTCGTCTCGCAGGAGCTTCGCGATCGTCGGATCCTCGCGCACGTGCTCGATGGTCGACGCGAGCAACTCGGTCAGCGCGTCGGCGCCGACGAGACCCTCACGGGCGCAGCGCGCAGAGATCACCCCGGTGTGCTCGATGAGGCGATGGACCTCGCGCGCCACGAGGAGGGGGAAGAGGCGCTCCTTCGGCCCGAGCACGCGGTACACCGTGGTGCGGTTGATGCCCATCTCGCGGGCGATGTCTTGCGGCGACGTGCGCGACCAGCCATAGCGACGAATGCACGCCTCGGCGGCGTCGAGGTACGCGTCGAGCTCGGCGGGGGGACGCGGCGGCAGACCCTCGACGGTCGCGGACAACGGTTCGGGGCTGGCAGACGCGGTCGTTCGTGTCATCGGGGATCGCTCCGGGGGGTCTCTGCGCGCTCAGGCCGCGAGGCGCTGCGCCCACGGTGGCAACGGGCCGAGCGCGCGCGGAGGGATGCGCTGCGTGAGCGCCACGAGGGCGTCGGCGAAGAGGTGGTAGGGGTGAGCGCGGTCGACGACCATGCGCCCGTGCGCGCGGATCGCGCGGTAGGCGGGGGAGCGGGCGATCATCGGGCTCCGCTGCGAGGCCGTGTCGAAGCGGCGGATCGCGTCGAAGAGCCGCGCCTCGTCGAAGCCCAGCTCCACGAGGTTGTCGCGCATGGCGTTGAGCAGCGGCACGTACGCGAGCATCCCCGCGACGCGCCGGGGGTCGAGCCCGCGACGAACGAAGCGCGCGAGGGTGCGCGGGGACGCGGCGCTGCGCGCGCCGATCATCTCCATCACGTGGAAGTCCACCGCGAGGTGGCGCGACTCGTCGCGGTTGATGAGCGCGAAGACCTCGTGGCACACCGGGTCTTCGACCTCGTCGAGGAGGAACTTCACCAGCGCGCCGTCGAGCGCGACCTCGAGCATGGCGATGGTGCACGTGAGCGTCGCGAAGTCGGTCACGCTCGCGAATCGATCGAGCCACGCGACCACGAGGCGGATGTTGATGTTGGCCACGGGGATCTCTCCCGGCCCGATCAACCCCCAGCGCCGCATGAGGGCGAGCTCGGCGCGGGCGTGGCGCTCCTCTTCCCGCTCGAAGTGGCCGTAGATCGCCTGGAGCGTCGGCTCGTGGGCCTGCCGCGCGAGCGCCGCGAATCCACGCGCCCCGACGTGCTCGATCCACACGAGGTCGGTCAAGAACGCGCGGAGCTTCTCCCGCTGCTCGGGCCGCACGGTCTCCGCCCCCGGCGCCTGCCAGTCGACGTCATCGAGCGACCATTGGCCCTCTTCAATCTTTTCGAGCATGCGTGACAGGTCGAGCGCCATGCGGGTCTCCGTTCGCAGCGAGCGGGTTGGGCGATGTCCATTGTGGCCACCCGCCGCGACGATGCAACAGAAAAATAAATCTGTTGCATTGTTGCGGGGGTCTGCGAAGTCTTGTGGGCAACTGGAGGCACCGGATGAGCGCGGAAGAGGTGGACGTTCTGATCCTTGGCGCGGGTCTCTCGGGCATCGGCATGGCCGCGCAGCTCGCGCGGCGGTGCCCGGGCAAGCGCTTCGTGGTGCTCGAGCGCCGGGCGCGCGTGGGCGGCACGTGGGACCTCTTTCGGTACCCCGGGGTCCGCTGCGACTCGGACATGTTCACCCTGGGCTACGCGTTCCGTCCCTGGACCGGGTCGCGCACCATCGCCGACGCGGCGTCGATCCGGCAGTACATCGAAGACGTCGCGCGCGAGCACGGCGTTCTCGAGCGGGTGCGCTTCGGCCACCGGGTGGTGCGATCGAGCTGGTCGTCGCGGGACTCCCGCTGGACGGTGACCGCCGCGCTCGAAGACGGCGGGGAATCGCGCACCTTCCACGCCCGCTTCGTCGTCGATTGTTCGGGGTTCTACGACTACGACCGCGGGCACCGTCCGCGCTTCGAGGGGGAGTCTGACTTCGAGGGCCGCATCGTGCACGCGCAGTCGTGGGACCCGGGCTACGACTTCGCCGACCAGCGCGTCGTGGTCGTCGGCAGCGGCGCGACCGCCGTGACCATGGTGCCCACGATCGCGCAGCGCGCCGCGCACGTGACGATGCTGCAGCGCTCGCCGGCCTACCTCATCGCCGTGCCCTCGCACGACGCGACGGTGCGCGTGGCGGATCGCTGGCTCCCCCACGGCGCCGTCGCGAGCCTCGTGCGGGCGCGAAACACCGCGCTGCAGCTCGCGCTCTTCGAGCTCTCCCGGCGGCGACCCGAGATGGTCCGACGTCTCCTGCTCGGGCAGGTGAAGCGGCGGCTCGGCGACAGCGCCGACATGCGCGACTTCACCCCGAGCTACGCCCCGTGGGACCAGCGCCCCTGCGTGGTGCCCGACGGGGATTTCTTTCGCGCCATCCGCGCGGGCCGCGCCTCGGTGGTCACCGACCACATCGCGCGCTTCGAGCGCAACGAGATCGCGCTGCGATCGGGCAGGCGCCTGCCCGCGGACCTGGTCGTGCTGGCGACGGGCTTCGAGCTCGCCCTCGGCGGCGGCGCCGCGCTCGAGGTCGACGGGCGCGAGGTCGTGCGCAGCGAGCGCCTCACGTACCGCTCGACCCTCGTCGAGGGCGTGCCCAACTTCGCGATGGTCTTCGGCTACGTCAACGTGTCGTGGACGCGCAAGGCCGACCTCGTCTCCGAGTACGTCTGCCGCCTGCTGCAGCACCTGGATCGCACGGGCTGCCGCCAGGTCACGCCCCGCGGGGGAGCGGGATTCGCGAGCGACGAGGCCTTCGTGCCGATCCGCTCGGGCTACGTGTCGCGCGGCGCGCGCGTCATGCCGCGCCAGGGCCGCGGGGGACCGTGGCGCGCGCGGCAGAACGTCTTCTACGACCTGCTCACGCTGCGCTGGGCGCCGCTGCGCGACCGCTTTCTGGAGTTCTCGCCCGGATGATCCCGCCGCGGGCCCCGCGCCCACGCGACGCGTGATCAACCGGGCAGCGGGCCCTCGGCCTCGGTGGGCACATACGCGCGCCCTCCGACCCGGAGGGCCGTGTGCGCGCGCTCGGACTGCACCACGGGGTACAGCATCTGCCGGCTCCAGTGCTCGTCGCCGAAGAGCTTGTCGTCGATGAGCCCCACCTCGGCGGGGTACCGCCGGGTGATGTGGGCGGTGCCGAAGATCACGTCCCAGAGAAAGAGCAGGTTGCCGTAGTTGCCGGTGTAGTGCCCGACGCCGTCGTGGTTGGTGATCGCGTGGTGCGCCCAGTGCGTGGCGGGCGTCGAGATGGTGCGCTCGAGCACCCACATCACCGGGTGCAGCGCGCGGACCTTGTACAGCGGCTCGTCCCACCGCCAGCTGCTGTGCGCGCCCAGGATCACCGTGAGCTTCACCACCATGTACAGCGCGTAGACCATCCCGCCGACGCCCAGGTAGAGCAGCGCCCCGGCGATCCACAGGCCCGGCATCATCAGGTAGTAGAAGAGGTTGTTGCGAAAGGTCATCCGGATGCTCATGTACCGGGCCGAGTGGTGCGCGCGGTGCAGCGGCCAGAGCAGGTGCGTGTGCGAGATCCGGTGCCACCAGTACTGCGTGAGGTCGTCGCCCAGCAGCAGGAGGAGCACCATCGCCCAGCCCGGGAGCCCCGCGAGGCAGCCCCGGTAGCCCGGCGC
>JBILLI010000569.1:0-5076 GCA_044376155.1 Polyangiales bacterium | reverse complement strand
GAACCGCGTCGTTCACACACCGCTTGCGGCGCGTTCCGAAGGTGTAGGTGCAGTTTGGGTAATGGGTAGCCGAGGCGGGGGAAGGGACGGGGATGGGGGCCACACCGCGCATTCGCCCTGAAAACAAGGCGATTTCAGAGGTGTGTCGAGAGAGGCAGCGGGCGGGGAAGGGGCGGAGCTACTTCTTCATCCACGCCTGCGCCGCGGGGTGCGACTCCAGGGCGTCGTAGAGGCGAATGAGCTTCGGGTACGCGTCGAAGATCGTCGCGGGGATGTGGTCCATGACCCCGCGGCGGAACGAGCGCATGCCCATGTACAGCTTCACGTCCACCACCTGGGGGTGGGTGCCTGCGTAGAAGGGGCCGTCACCGATCTGCGCCTCCACACACTGCGCCCACGCGGGGATGGTCGTCTCCGCGAGCTGCTCCCGCACGCGCACCTTCGTGGCCTCATCCACGTAGCGGGTGCTGTGCGCGACGATGGCGCGGAGGTCCTCGACGTGGGCCATCACGGCCTCGTGCCGCGCGGCCTCCACGGGGTCGGTGGGGTGCAGGCCGTACGTGCGGCCGATGTACGCGAGGATCGCGTTGGACTGCGCGATGGGCGCGTGCCCCTCGATCTCCAGCATGGGCAGTCCGCCGAAGGGCGTGGTGGGCTTCATCGCCGCCCAGGCCTCGCGGGCGATGCGGTGGTCTTCAAAGTCGACCCCGCCGAGGGCGAAGGCGAGGCGGCACTCCTCGCCGCGGCTGACGGGCATGTCGAAATACGTGAGCTTCGGTCGCGTCATGGCGCGGGACGGTAGCACCCCGCGAGCGATCCCTCAGCCCGGACGCACGATCCAGCCCTCCACCGCCGCCCGCGTCGCGCCGAAGCCGCTCAGCGGGGGAGGCGACCACACGCCCCGCGTCGCGAGGTGCGCGCTCACCAGCGAGAGCACCGCGTCGAGGGCCTCGCCCCCGCGATCGTTGGCGCACACGTGGGCGACATGCGCCGGGAGCTCCATCCGCACGCCCAGAGACATCACCGCCTCGCCGAGTCCCTGCAGCACACGCAGCCGCTCGGCCGTGTGCTCCGCGTCGACGCCCTCGCCCCGGTGGTGCAGGTAGTCGAGGCCCAGCACCCGCAGCAGCGCGCCCGGGCTCACTTCCAACACCATGGGGCGCAAGGGGTTGAGCTCCATGCCCTCAAAGGGCAGCACCGTCACCCGGTCGCGCAGGGACCAGATCGCCCGCGCGAGGGAGCGCAGCGCGCGCCACGAGGGCGGCCGCGTGGCCGTGATGGACGGGGACCCGTGGGTGATCGCGTCGGTGAGCCGCAGCGCGCCCGGGTGCTCCACGGCGAAGCGCGCCCACGCCTCGTCGAGCTGCGCGGGGGCGCCCGACACGAGGCGCTCGAGCACCTGCATCCCGTTGGTCACCACGCCCACCAGCGCGCGCGCGAGGCCCAGGGGAACACCCAGCGGAACATCCACCGCGAGCACCCGCGGAGGCCCGTCGGCGAGGCGGTCGGCGAAGGTCGCGGACACGTGATCGAGCCCGTCGACCACCAGCGCCCCCGCGCGCTCGCTGCCCCACGCGATCCACGTGGGGTTCGGGGGCTTCGAGGAGCTGTAGTGCACGCCGACGAGGTCCAGGGACTGCATCACGCCGTCGATGCTACTCCATCCTCGCGCGGGCCAACGCGCAGGGTCTCGCGCCCGGCGAGGGCGTTGGCGCGGGCGCACACGGTCTCCAGCGCGCACACGTCGTCGACGAAGCGCGCACCGGTCCATTCCCCCGCGTCGCGCAGGGCTTCCACCATCGCGGCGATGGCCCAGGCCGCGGCGTCCATGCCGTCTTCGGCGCGCACGAACCTCCGCGCGGTGACCCCCCCGCCGCGCGCCTCGGCGACGAGCTCGACGGCCGTGGGCGTGCCGCGCAGCAGCACCCGCCGCAGCAGGGTGAAGTACGCCTTGAGCAAGGCGAGGTACCACGCGCTGCGCACGAGAACGCCCGGGGTGTGCGCGAAGACCCGGCTGAGCCACGCCGGGCGCAGCGCCATCACCGCGTCGACGTTGGCCGCGCCGGTGCTCTCGCGCAGCATGTAGGGCTCGGCGAGGGCGCCGTACACCGTGGGGCGCACCACCGCGCCGAAGCGCATCGTGGGGCCCAGGATCACCGCGGCCTGCGCGTCCCGGGCGCCGTCGCGGTAGCGCACCCACGGCGTCTGCAGGGCGCCCACCATGAGCGCCACGGTGCCCGCGCCCGCGCCGCTGAAGGGCGAGGTCGAGACGCCCAGGGTGAGCGCGTCGACGGGCGACACGCGCGAGGCCACGTCGCGCGCGAGGAGGTTGCTCACGCCCGTGAAGATCCCCGCGCCGAGGACCAGCCGTCCCGCGGTGCTCTCCCGGTGCGTGCGGTGGAGGCGCTCGACGCAGGGCGCGTCGCTGGTGGCTTCGAGCACGGTCTTGCCGCGCGCGAGGCACCACGCCACGAGGGCGTCGGGGGGATGGGTCACGGTGTCAGAGAGGTCGACGATGAGGTCGAAGGGGTCGAGGGCCGACCACGTCTCGGGGCGGGTGATATCAACCGTGACCTCGCCGCGTCGCGAGGCCGCGCGGGCGGAAATCCCCGCGGCGGTGAGCGCGCGGAGCGTGAGTGCGCCGAGGTGACCGGTGCCGCCGAGCACGGCGACGCGTGAGCTGGACATGACGAACCTCCGCGCCGGGAGATGGGACCGTCGCGGCGTCGTGGCAAGCATCGCCGGGCTTGGGCGTGCTGACGACGTCTCTGCTTGTGGGCCGCGGCGGCGGTGGGGTAATGCCTTCGGTCGGAGGCACGCGATGGGCAGCGCACAGGTCGGCGCAGATGGACAGGCGGCGGTAGAGACCCCCGAGACGGACTTCGAGCGCCGCGTGGGGCACCACCCAGGGCTGTTCGCGCTCTTCTTCGCGGAGATGTGGGAGCGCTTCTCGTACTACGGGATGCGCGCCCTCCTGGTCTTCTACATGACCAAGGATTTTCTCCACTACCGCGACAACCAGGCCTACGCGGTCTACGGCGCCTACACCGCCCTGGTCTACATGACCCCGTTCTTCGGCGGCCTCATCGCCGACCGCCTCATCGGCCAGCGCGCGGCGGTGATCGTGGGCGGCACCCTCATGGCCCTCGGCCACCTCACGATGACCGCGCGGAACTCCACCGCGTTCTTCATCGCGCTGGCGCTGCTGATCCTGGGCAACGGGCTGTTCAAGCCCAACATCGGCACCATCGTCGGGCAGATCTACAGCGTCGATCGCCTCAAGAAGAAGCGCGACGGCGCCTTCACGATCTTCTACATGGGCGTGAACCTCGGCGCGGCCATGGCCCCGCTGCTCTGCGGTTACGTCGGGCAGACCTACGGCTGGCACTTCGGCTTCGGCCTCGCGACCATCGGCATGATGATCGGCCTCGCGATCTTCATCGCGCCCACGCTGGTCACGCAGGTGCTCATCGGCGTCGGCGCCCTCGCCTCGGCGGTGGGCCTGGTCCTCGCGGGGATGCGGCAGACGCAGTGGGTCCTCGGGGGCAACCTCTTCGTGGCCTCGGCGCTGCTCGTCGCGATGGTCTTCGCGCTGCGCGCCCTCGCCAACGGCGGCGTGCCCGCGGGGGTCGGCGCGCCGCCGGGCACGAAGACCGAGCTCGCCCCCGCGGCGGGGGAGGGCGGGGCGTACCGCGAGGGGCCGTCGCTGGTCACCACCAGCCCGCTGTTCAAGCGCAACCTCGCGATGGTGCTGGGCGGTGTGGCGGTGCTGGTGCCGGCCTTCAAGTGGCTGGTGGAGAACCGTCAGATCGCGCGCCTGGTGCTGTACTCCACGGGCACCGTCGCGCTGGCCTACATCGTCTTTGAGATGACCCGCGTGACGCGGCGCGAGCGTGAGCGCCTCGGGGCGATCCTGGTGATGGCCTTCTTCTCGATGCTCTTCTGGGCCTTCTTCGAACAGGCCGGGAGCTCGATCAACAACTTCACCGACCGCAACGTCGACCGCGTGAGCGACGCCCGCGTGGTCACCGCCGCCGACGTCGGGCGCAGCGTGAGCCTCGTGCTCAACCAGGAGCAGCTCGGGTACCCCCAGAACGGTCGGGTGTTCACCATCGACCAGCTCGACGCCGCCCGCGCCGCCGCGCAGAACGCGCACCTCCCCGACGCCACCGCGACCTGGACCCTCACCGCGGATCACATCGGCATGGGCATCGGCGGGAGCGAGGTGCCCGCGTCGGTGTTCCAGGCCACGAACCCGATCTTCATCCTGGTGTTCGGGCTGGTGTTCACCGCGCTCTGGGGCCTTCTCGCGAAGCGTGAGCGCGAGCCCTCGACGCCCACGAAGTTCGTGATGGGCCTGGTGCAGCTCGGGCTCGGGTTCGGGGTGCTCTGGTACGGCGCGCAGCACGCCGACGCCCGCGGGATGGTGGGGATGTCCTGGCTGGTGCTGGGCTACCTGCTGCACACCACGGGGGAGCTGTGCCTCTCGCCCGTGGGGCTCTCGATGGTGAACAAGCTGTCGCCCAAGCGCATGGTCGCGACGATGCTCGGCGCGTGGTATCTCGCCACGGCGTTCTCGCAGTTCCTCGCGGGGATCATCGCGCAGCTCACCGGGGTGCACGAGAGCGAGGGGGCCGTGCAGACGATCCCCCCGCCGAGGGAGACCCTCGGGCTCTACGCCACGGTGTTCGGAAAGATCGCGCTCGCGTCCTTCGTCGCCGCGGTGCTGCTCGTGGTGCTCACCCCGCTGCTGAAGAAGTGGATGCACCAGGGCGAAGAGGCCAACCTCTCGTAGCCCACGACGCGCGCCGCGGCCCCTCGCGCGTGGCACTGGGGGTGCAGCAGAGGGAGCGACCTTCACAGGAGGGTACGTCTCCCCAATGCCCCCAATCATCCCGCTCTCGCCCCTTCGCGTGGCCCTGCCCGCGGTCATCGTCGCCAACATGGTCTTCAACGCCCTCGCCGCGCGCATCGGGCTCGGCGAGAGCGTGCAGGCGGTGTCGCGCCGACACGACCACCTGTTCATGCCCGCGCCCTACGCGTTCTCCATCTGGGGTCTGATCTACGCCGCGTTCC
>JBILLI010000071.1:0-17541 GCA_044376155.1 Polyangiales bacterium | reverse complement strand
GAGCTCGCGCACCGCCGGGTCTCGCTCACCGACACAGAGACCCCGGGCGCGATCACGGTGGTGCTCTCGCCGCGGGACCCGTCGAACGAGGTCCCACACGACGCGTGGATGGTGGTGCGGGGAGAGACGTGGCGGTGGGAGGGAGAGGCGCTGCCGCCGGGCGACCTGCGCGCGGCGGTCGACGCGGTGCTCGATCGGATCAGTCGCTAGCGACGCGCGCATCCCCTTGCGGCGCAGGGGCTCCGGCGTCACCCGGGGCGGAGGCGTCACCCGGGGCGCTCCCCGCGTCGGCGTTGCAGCGAGCCTGGAACTGCTCGAAGGACTCGTTGTCCCCGGGCAGGTCGCAGCTCGGCGCGGGCGCAGCCTCGGGCGCGGCGCTCCCGGCGTTGGCGCAGCGGGCCTGGAACGCGTCGAAGCTCTCGTCGTCGCGCGGCACGTCGCAGTCACCGCCCGCTGCGGGCGCGGGCGCGCCGCCGTCACCGCCCGGGGTGTTCACCGCGGGGGTGTTCACCGCCGGGCCGTGCGCCGCGGTGGCCGGGGCGTGCGGGAGGGTGAAGGTGGTGAGCGAGGGCACGTAGGTGGTGATCATCAGCGCCACCACGAAGAGCCCGATGAAGGGCAGGACCATCTTGTAGAGGTCCGGCACCGGGCGGTTGAAGCGGAAGCCTGCGATGAACAGGTTCAGCCCCATGGGGGGCATGAGGTACCCGATCTCGAGGTTCAGCAGAAACACGATCCCGAGGTGGTACGGGTTGATATTGAAGTGCAGCGCGATGCCCGCGATGAGGGGCACCACCACGACGATCGCCGAGAAGATGTCCATCAACATCCCGACGATGAGCAGAAAGAAGTTCAGCGCGATGAGGAACGAGATCTTCGAGTCGATGAGCCCGCCCGCGCTCTGATTGGCCCGCGCGAGGGCGTCCACCGCCTCGCGGCACGTCCCGATGCTGTCGCTGTGCGCCTGGAGGTACTGCTGCGCGGGCGGGCCGCAGGTCAGCCACTCGAAGAGCTTGTCGGCCGTCTGCGCCTGCACGAAGTACCCCACGAGCACCGTGGCCGCGCAGAGCTTCACGAAGATCGCGCCCACGAGCACCATCGACTCGGGGATGATCCGCGGGAGGTCCTTCTTCACGGTGAGGTCGCGGTAGACGAAGACCTCCATCACCACGACGTAGAACGCCGTGAACGCCGCCGCCTGCGAGGGGTTGAAGATCCCCTTCGCGAGGCCCACGAGCAGCACCACGGGGAGCATCAGCTCCCACTTCGCCTCCCACAGCGCCGCGCGGGCCTCGGCGCCGTCGAAGCGCGACCGCGGCACCTTCGCCACCACGCCGACGAAGATGCAGTAGAGCGCCACGAGCCCGATGGCCACGAGCCCGGGCACGAGCCCCACCACGAGGAACTTCTGGAGCTCCAGCCGCTCCTGCCCCGGCGCGGGCTCCTGCAGGCCCGCGACGATGCCGTACACGATGAGCGGCAGGCACGGCGGCACGGTGATGCCCAGCGCGCCGCCGGTGGTGACCAGCCCCAGCGAGAAGCTCTCGGGGTACTTGTCCTTGAGCAGCGCGGGCACGAGCAGCCCGCCCACGGCGACGATGGTGATGCCCGACGCGCCCGAGAAGATCGTGAAGAACGCCGACGCGAAGACGCACACCACCGCGAGGCCGCCGGGCATCCAGCCCAGCAGCGCGCGCGAGACCCGCACGAGGCGGTGCGGCATGCGCGACTCCGACATCACGTAGCCCGCGAGGGTGAACAGCGGGATCGTCGCCAGCACGCTCATGCGCGCGAAGTGGTTGCCCAGCACGTCCTCGACGCTGTTCGCGAACGCGTTGGCGTGCCGCGACGTGTCGGGGTCCATGAGGAACAGCTTCACGAACAGGAACAGCCCCATCCCCCCGAGGAAGGAGAACAGCGGCGCGCCGATGAGGGCCATGACGGCGAAGAAGGCCACGCCCACGCCCAGCGGGATGCTCCGGATGTTCGGCGCGAGCCCGAAGCGCATCACCGCGAGGATGCCCACCACCAGCAGCGCCGACACCACGATGTGCGCCGTCGTGCCGCGGAACATGGGCGCCTCGGCCTCGGCGGGCGCGGGGCCCTTGCGCGACGCGAAGGGCGCCACCACCACCACCGCGGCGAGCAGCGCCAGGGCCAGCGCGGGCTTGAACACGGTGCTCCCCGCGGTGGCCCCGAGCAGCGCGAGCAGCGCCACCACGGCCACGATGACCTCTGACTTCGTCGCCCGCTCGATGGCCGAGGGCTCCCGGGGCTCCTCCGCGGGACCGGTGTGCGCGGCCGCCGCGATGGCCGCGGCGTCTTGCGTCACCACGTGGGGCTCGGGGCCGCCGCCCGCCTGCGCCGCGACGAACTCGTGAAAGGCGTGCAGCAGCAGCCGCAGGCCGATGAGCCCGAAGCCCGCGGGGATGATGAACTGGAACTCGAACTGCCGGTCCACCGAGGCGGTGACGCCGTTGCGCACCATCTCCTGCACCTGCGTGTTCGCCGTGTGCACCGACTCCATCAGGGTGCGGTAGACGCCCGTGCCCAGGGCCATCGCCACGAAGGCCCCGAGCGTCGCCGACACGCCCACGAGAAAGCGCCGACCGCGGTCGGGCAGCATGCGCGACAGCGCGTCGATCGCCAGGTGCTTGCGCCCCCGCGTCGCGTAGCTCGCGCCGAGGAACGCCGCCCAGATGGTGCCGTGCATGAGCACGTCCGACGCCACGGGCTGCACCGCGCGCATCGCCCACTCCGTCGCGAAGCCCAGCGCGATCGCCGCGGGCAGAAAGACCCCGAGGGCCTGCCCCGTGGCCTTCTCGCGCGGGACCTCGCGCTTCAGCCACCGCCGCAGCGTGACCTGCGCGTAGGTCTCCTCCTCCTCGGTGGGCCCGTCGGCCGACTCGCGGTAGCCCGCGGCGCCCTTCAGCACCCGCGACACGCCGCTCGCCGGCCCCGCGAACTTGAGCCCGACCAGCGTCAGCCAGAGCGCCGCGGCGATGCCCGCCCGAACCACCAGCGGCAGGTGCTGGATCAGCTTGATGCTGGAGTCAGACACCGCCGCGAAGAGCATCAGCACGACGATCACAAGGCTCAGCGCGCTCTCGGCGAGCAGCACCCCGCGGTCGACGAGATCGAGGGGTTTGAGAAACGGAGCGGGCTTCGCGCCCGGTGCGGCACCAGCCATCGGTGGACTCTCTCCCTTCGCGCCGCACGACCCGCCAGGGACACGTCGACCCCAGCGCCCCGGCGCGATGAGCCGCGACGGTAACACGCACCGCGACCCGCGTTGCCCTCACCGTGAAGCCCGTCCGTGCGCACGCAATCCGCACCCGAACGCCCGGGGAGGACTTGCAGACATACGCATGAACGCATATACACATGCAGGCAACTCAATGACCGTGTCCCTCCCCGCCCCCGTCGACCGCCTCACCCGCTGGGAGCTGTACCGTCTGCTGGCGGAGCCCGCGCGGCTGCGGCTGATGGCGCTGGCGGGCGAAGAGGAGCTGGCGGTGAGCGAGCTCGCGGAGCTACTGGGCGAGGTTCAGCCCAACGTCTCGCGGCACGTCGCGTCGCTGCGCCCCTCGGGGGTGCTGCAGGTGCGGCGGCAGGGTACGTGGACGCTGGTGCGGCTCTCCGAGGGCGCCGACGCCGACGCGGTGGTGGGCGACGCGCTGCGCACGGGCCGCGAGCTCTGCGCCCGCGACGGCAGCCTCGCGCGGGTGCCCGAGGTGCTGCGGGCCCGCGAGGCCACCGCGCGGGAGTTCTTCTCTCGCCCCGGGCGCAGCGGCGCGCAGGCGGGTCCGCCGTCGGAGCTCGCGGCCTACCTCGCCGCGGTGGCGCCGCTGCTCGACGCGCGCGCCCTCGCGGTCGACGCAGGCACGGGCGACGGGCGCCTCTTGGAGGTGCTCTCACCGCTGTACCGCCACGTGGTCGCGGTCGATCGCTCCGCCGCGCAGCTCGCCATCGCGCGGGAGCGGGCGGCGCTGCGGGGCTTCACCAACGTTGATTTCGTGGAGGGCGAGCTCGACGACGCCGCCGTGCGCAAGGCCGTGACGCGCCGCGCGCGGGAGGGCGCCGACGCGGTGTTCGCCGCGCGGGTGCTGCACCACGCGCACCGGCCGGGCGACGCGATGAAGGGCCTCGCCGCGCTGACGCGCCCTGGCGGTCGGGTGGTGGTGCTCGACTACGAGGCCCACGAAGACGACAGCCTCCGGGCCCACCAGGCCGACCTCTGGCTCGGCTTCGACGCCGACGACCTCCGGCGCCACGCGCGCGCCGCGGGGCTGGTCGACGCGTCGGTCACGAAGATCCCGGCGGCGTGGTGCGGGCAGGGGCCCGACCGCCACGTCGCCTGGCAGGTGCTGGTGGCGCGCGCGCCCGACGGCACCGCTGCCTCGACCCCGATCGACCCCGCGGGGAAGCGCCCCGCACCCACACCGCGCGCACGGCCGCGCAAGGACACATCACGATGAGCACCGAGAAGCTTCGCTACAAGGTCAAGGACATCTCCCTCGCCGACTGGGGCCGCAAGGAGATCCGCATCGCCGAGAAGGAGATGCCGGGGCTCATGGCGATCCGCCAGGAGTTCGGCGCCTCGCAGCCGCTCAAGGGCGCGCGCGTCGCCGGCTGCCTGCACATGACCATCGAGACCGCGGTGCTCATCGAGACCCTCACCGCCCTCGGCGCCGAGGTCACCTGGACCTCTTGCAACATCTTCTCGACGCAGGACCAGGCCGCCGCCGCCATCGCCGCCACCGGCGTGCCCGTCTACGCGTGGAAGGGCGAGACCGAGGAGGAGTACGACTGGTGCCTCGAGCAGCAGCTCTTCGCCTTCGCGGGCGGTAAGGGCCCGAACATGGTCCTCGACGACGGCGGCGACCTCACGGTGCTGATCCACAAGAAGTACCCGCAGCTCTTCGAGGGCCCCGACGCGATCAAGGGCATCTCCGAGGAGACCACCACGGGCGTGCACCGCCTGTACGAGATGCACCGCCGCGGCGAGCTCAAGGTGCGGGCGATCAACGTCAACGACTCGGTCACCAAGTCGAAGTTCGACAACCTCTACGGCTGCCGCGAGTCGCTCCTCGACGGCCTCAAGCGCAGCACCGAAGTGATGGTAGCCGGCAAGGTCGCCCTCGTGGCGGGCTTCGGCGACGTGGGCAAGGGCTGCGCGCACTCGCTCCGCGCGATGGGCGCGCGGGTCATCGTGACCGAGATCGACCCCATCTGCGCGCTCCAGGCGTCGATGGAGGGCTACGAGGTCCGCCGCCTTGAGAACGTGGTCGACGAGGTCGACATCTTCATCACCGCCACCGGCTGCGCCGACGTCATCACCGGCGAGCACATGTCCCGCATGAAGGACGGCGCCATCCTCGGGAACATCGGCCACTTCGACTCGGAGATCCAGGTCGCCTGGCTCGAGAAGAACCCCGAGATCAAGAAGGAGAACGTCAAGCCGCAGCTCGACCAGTTCATCTTCCCGAACGGCAAGCGCCTCACGCTCATGGCCTCGGGCCGGCTGCTCAACCTCGGCTGCGCCAAGGGCCACCCCTCCTTCGTGATGTCGTTCTCGTTCAGCAACCAGGTGCTCGCGCAGATCGAGCTCTGGAACACCCCGGAGAAGTATCCCCTGGGCGTGCACGTGCTGCCGAAGTCCCTCGACGAGAAGGTCGCCTCGCTGCACCTCGCGAAGCTCGGCGTCGAGGTCACCACCCTCACGCCCACCCAGTCGGCGTACATCGGCGTGCCCGTCACCGGCCCCTTCAAGCCGGAACACTACCGCTACTGATTGCGCGGGACCCGTCGCGCGGATACCGTCCGCCGCGATGATCCGCCCGCTCCTCCTCGCGGTGACCGTGGCGGCGTGCTCCCGCAGCACGCCGGCCCCCCAGGCCGCTCCCACCCCCTCCAGCACCGCCCCCGCCGAGAGCCCCGCCGACGCCTTCGCGCGCGCCCGCGACACCCAGCGGCAGTACCGGGTGATGCGCCGCGCGGCGAACATCTCGCGCTTCCCCGGCACCGATCAGGGCGCCCGCGACCTCGCGCTGGAGCTCGCACACGCCGCCGCCTCGGGAGACGCCCCGCGGCTCGCACGGGTCGTCGACGAGCTCACCCCCGACGACCCCCGGGTAGAGCTCGGGCTCACCTACGACGGCGCCCGCGCGCGCCGCGACCAGATCATCCCCCCCGCCTCGAACCACCTCCAGGCCCTCGGCGCTCGCCTCGGGGCGCTCCGCGAGCCGCTCTCGATCGAAGTGCGCTCGGCCCTCGGGCAGGCGCTCGCGGCCCCGTCGTCGGGGCTCGACCCGCGGCTCGCGACCCTGGCGCCGCAGCTCCGCCCGGCGGTGCGCTTCTTTCGCGTGGAGGTCCGGGGCGCGGAGGGCGGAGACGCCGTGGTGCTCGAGCCCTTGGCGTGGCTCGGCGCCCGCTGGACCTGGCTGGGCACCGCCCTCTCTGCCCCGGCGACGCTCCCCTCCCCCACCACGCCGTCGCGCGCCGGCATCTGACCCCGAGGCGCCTCGCGACGCGCTGAGACTCCGTGATAGACCTTCGCCGTCTCTGAAAGGGCCCCCGTGAGCGTACGCTGCACCGAGTGCGGACAACCGATTCCCCCGAGCGCGCCAGGCACCTCGATGCGCCCATCCCCCGCCTTGTGCGACTGGTGTCGCAAGGTGGCCGTGCCGGGAAAGACCGGCGCGGGCGCCCTCGCGTTTCTAGGCCCGGATGATGTGCTGGTGCACCACGCCGTCGACGGCAACAGCACCCGTCTCATCGTGCGCTCCGAGCCCGCCGCCGGCCGCGCCGAGCGAATGGTGCTCCTCGCGCACATCGGCATCGCGGTGGTGCTCCTCGCGGGCATCGCCGTGAAGCCGGGCATCGCCCTCCCGATCCTCGCCGTGAGCGTCGTCGTCACGCTCAGCGGCCTCTGGCTCTCTCGAGTCTCGGGCGCGCGCTCGGAGTTCGTGGTCGACGGCGCGACCTTCACCGCCCGCGGCTGGCGCGGCGGCTCGGTCACCACCTCGCCGCGCGACGTGCGCGACATGCGCATCGAGGGCAAGGGGCCCTCGGTGGAGCACAGCCGCCCCCGCACCGCCTACGACATCGCGGTCTCCCTCGACGACGGCACCACCCACATCGTCAAGGCGCAGTTCCTCCGCCATGAGTACGCCGAGATGACCCTCGCTCACCTCCGCGACGCGATCTCTCGCGGCGCGCAGCGGTGAGCAGCACCGCGACCGCGGCGCAACCCAAGCCCGAGAGCGCTCCGCCCACGCCCAACCCCTTGCGCTGCAGGGAGATCACCACCGTCGACGCCCCCGCAGGCACCGCCACGGCGAGGTAGATCTCCGCGCTGCGCGCCACCGTCGCCCGGGCCCCGTTCACCTCCGCGCGCCACGCGGGGTCGAAGGCCTCGGCCACGTGCATCCACCCCGGCGCGTCGCTCACGCACGTGAACTCCCGACGCTCGGCCGTCGCGCGCGACGGGACGCATCGGCCCCGGGCGGCGCGGGGCTCGCCCTCCACCGCGGCGGTCTCCCCTGGGCGAAAGGTCGGCGCCTCCATGGCGCGCAGCGCGTCCTCGGGCCCTCGCACCGCCACGCTCTCGCGCGCAAGAAACACCCCCGGCGCCGCGCCCTCCACTCGCGCGAGTCGCACGCCGCGCGCGACGTCGACGGCCAGCTCGGTGAGCCCCGACGGCAGCGGCCCCGTCGCCCCGACGATCGCGTGCGTCGCCCCCCACGCCCGCAGCAGCGGCCCGGGCGCGCGCGCCACCTCGCGCCGCACGCTGCGGATGCGGACGACGCGCAGCGCGTCGTAGCTATCGAGGAAGCGCACCCCATCGCGCATCGCGTGGTTCGGCATGAGCGAGGCGACGACGCCCATCGGATCCGAGTCCGCCGAGCGCACCGGCAGCAGCAGGTCACGAAACACCAACGCGCCCCGCGTGTCCCCCCCGCGGTCCGCCGCCAGCGCGCGCATCAGGGGCGGCGGGCGGTACACCGCCTCGGCGGGCGCCCAGCGCAGCATCGCCGCGGCGCCGAGCGAGAGCTCACAGGCCAGCACCATCATCGGGAGCGCCGCCGCGAGGCGGGCCCCGACGCGCTCCGACGCCGCCACCCCCAGGACCGCGGCGTAGCCCAGCGCCCAGCCCGCCCCCCGCAACGCGCCGCTCTGGGGTAGCACCCTCGACGCGACCGCGAGCCCTACCCCCAGCAGCAGGGCGCCCAGCGCGGCACGGCGAGGCGCACGCCGCGCCTCCGGGAGCCCCCGCGCGGCCAGCGCGGCCAGCGCCAACGCCCCCAGGAAGGCGTATTTCTCAGGCCCACGAAACATTGCCACCCCAGGGACGTGCGTGAACATCCAGGGCCACGGCCCGCCGAAGCGCCCCCAGGCCATCGAGAACGAAGCCAGCGCCAGCACCGCGAGCGCGATTTCGAACCTCCCCCTCCGCCGCAGCGCCAGCGCCGCCAGCGGGATCAGCAGCACGCCCTGGTGCACGCTCAGCGCCAGCGGCAGCATCCGCTGCTGCGCGCGGCGGGTGTACAACCCCGGAGTGGACCACGACGCCGTGAAGGGCTGGCCGAGCGCGTCGGGCACCACGAGCTCTGCCAGGCGCCGCGGGGGCAGCGAGAGGGCCCCTGCGTCGCGCAGGGTGACCCCACCCTGGCGGTACAGCCGTGAGAGTTCCGCGGCCGGCACGAGCTGCACGGCACAGAGCAGCCCCGCCAGCACGGCCCCCGCGGCGAGGGCGCCGAGCCCGCGGCGACGTGCGCCCGCGTCGTCGGCCGACAGGGCCACCGTGAGCCCTGCGACCCCGGCAAAGACCGCCGACAGCGGGTCCCCCGCCAGCACGCCGAGCGACACCGCCGCGGCGACGCCCAGCGCGGGCCCGACGCAGCCGCGCCAATCTCGCCGCGAGAAGGCCGCGGTGACCGCCGCGAGGCACCACGGCACGAAGGCCACGCCCCAGGCGTAGCTCCCGTTGCTGGCGTGCATCGAGACGACGTACCCCGACAGCCCGAGCATCAACGCGCCCGCGCTCGCGTCGAGCTCCTCGCCCCCCGACGCGCGGAGCCACGCGCGCGCGCCGAACATCATCACCAGCAGGTGCGCGAGGTTGAACGCGTCGAGGTTCAGCGGGTGCGGCAGGAGAAGCAGCGCATTCAGCGGGTCAAACACGCCGGGTTGCACCATCGCGAAGAACGGCCGCCCGGTGCCCCAGCGCTCGCACCACCAGGGGAGCTCCGCCCGCAGGAGTCGTTCGAGCACATACGACTTCTGCGGGTAGGTGTAGATGAGAAGGTCGCGGAACCACAGCGTCTGGCCGAAGAGCATCGGCGCCGCGAGCGCACCCCAGGCGGCCAGCAGCAGGGCAGCCCCCCCCCGTCCCCGAACCGCCGACGCGACGCTCATGCCTCAGGCTCCTCCCACCGACGCCAGGCCCAACGCGTGCCGCGCTCCAGTCGCTCCGTCAGCCGCTCGTGGGGCGAACGGGCGTGCCCGAGCAGCGCGTACTCCGCGCCGTACACCGGGAGGTAGAGCCACGAGAGCCACAGCGCCGTGTACAGATGGCAAAACTCGTGGGTGAGGATCGCGGGTGACTCGGAGATCACCACGAGCCCCAGGGAGATCCCACGGCTCGCCGGGGGTGACGCCGGCACCACGAGGAAGACAAAGGGACCAAAGCGATACACCCACCACGGCACCCCCCGCGCGCGGTGCCACAGCGCGAGGGCGAGGCCGACCACCGTCTGCGGGAGGGTCCAGAGCAACAACCACGGCACCAGCACCAGCGCGCGCGCGCGGGACCATGGCGGGGCGCCCAGGCGCCGTTGGCCCCACGCCGGATCCTGCCACGCATGCCTTCGGCTCACGGCCCATCCGTACCGCCCCGGCGCCCCGACGAGAACCCCCTCTTGCGCGACGCCCGTAGCCGGTGCATCACCCCGGGCCATGCTGCTCAACGACGAGTGGAAGGGCCTCCTCGCGGATTACCGGGCATATCACAGCAACCCCATCAACGAGGCGACGCACCTCGTGGGCATCCCGATGATCGTCGCGTCACTCCCCTGGATGCTCGTTCCCCCGGTGGGCCTCACCCTCTTCAGCGCGGGTTGGGCTCTGCAGTTCGCCGGGCACGCGGTGCAGGGCAATCCCCCGAAGTTCTTCAGCGACAAGCGCAACCTCGTCGTCGGCGTGGTCTGGTGGGTCGACACCGCGCTGCGCCCCACCGGGCTGAACAAGGTCCTGTTCGGCGAGACGCCCGCGGCGCAGTGATCCGACGCGTGGCGCGGCGGTGCGCCCTGGTCACGCTCCTCGCGGCCGCGCCCGCGCGCGCGCAGCATCCGTCGCGAGACACCCCCGAGGCCGTGGGGCTCTACACCTGGCTCGGCGCCTACGGGGTCGCCTCGGGCCTCGCGGCCAGCCTCGCCCTCGACGGGCGAGAGCCCCCTCTCCCCACCGCCCTGCCGCTGGCCGGCGCGGGGCTCGGCGCAGGCATCCTTACGGCCTACCTCCTCGACGCGGGACACCCGGTTCGACGGGGCGTGCCCACGGCCCTCGGCGCGGGGCTCACCCTTGGCGGGCTCGCGGGCAGCGCGGTGGCCGCGGAGTTGGTGCTCGACGCCAACGCCTCCCCCGGGACGGCCGCGATCACCCTCTGGGCGGGCACCACCGCGGGCCTCGGCGCGGCCCTCGCGCTGGAGGCAGCGCTGCGCCCCGACCCGGGCACCACGTCGTGGGTGCTCTCGGGAGGGCTCTGGGGCGCCTCGCTCGCCGGACTCACAGCGCTCGCGCTGCAGGACGGCCGCGCCCTCGGTCGCTGGTTGCTGGTGGGAGAGGTCGTGGGCGTCGTCGCTTCCCTCGCGACCGCGCGCGCGCTCCGCCCCACCCAGGCCCGCACGCGTTGGCTCGACCTCGGCGCGCTGGTGGGTGGCCTGCTCGGGTTCGGCGCAGGCATGCTGCTCTTTTCGCGACCCGCGCAGGACTGGCCCGGGGTCGCAGCCACGGCGCAGCTCGGGATCCTGGGTGGGGGCGTCGCCGGGTGGTTCCTCGCCCCCGGATCGCCGCGGTCGCCGTGGTAGGGCGCCAGCGCCACACGCCCGCGGCGGGGGCGGAGGGTGTATTCAAGAAAAGTTCTACCGAGCCGTCTGCGCGCCAGATGGGCCGCGAAGGCCTGCAAGAACATTTGCATGACCGTGAATGCCCGAGGCCTCCTCGGGATACTGAGCCTCTGGAACGCACCGAACGCCTCCCGTGCGCGCGTTGACATGGGGTGGCCGAGGGATAGAATGCCGCCCTCCCGCGCGGTGAGGGTGTCGGCGGGGAAGGACCGAAGATGATGAATTGGCCTGTGCGACGGAGTGTGGTGGGAGTGGTGCTCGGCGTCGGCCTTGCGGTCGGCGTCGCGGGCGCGCAGACACCCGCCCCGGGGAACAACGCCGGCGCGGCAGAAGTGGGGCAGCGGCGAACCGCAAACCTCTCCGGCCCCGATCAGGTGCGGGAAGCCAACGCCATCGTGGAGGAGGTCCGTCGGGTGCGGCGGCAGGTGAGCGACATGCTCGACTCCGCCCGCCAGGAGCGGGACATCATCAAGGTCAACTGCCTCAACGACAAGCTCACGCAGATCGACGTGACCCTGCGCTCCGCGCAGGAGCGGCAGGACCTCTTGTCCAACGCCGTGAGCCTCAACAACGATGGCCAGCGCAACCACGAGTTCACGCTGATGACCATCTACCGCGGGCGCTCGTCGTCCCTGGAGGGCGAGGCGCGGCAGTGCATCGGCGAGGGCAACGGCACTTTTGACCAGGGCTCCGTGGTGCAGATGCGGGTGAGCAACAACATCACCGAGCAGGACACCACGACCTTGCGCCCCGACAGCCTGGCCCCCGAGCGTCCACTGGTTTCTAGCCCCGTGATGTGAGACAAGGCGCGCGCGGTGTCTCCGTGGGGGGCAGCGCTCTGCGGGAGCGTAGGATCTGAAATGAAGCGATCACTTTGCGCGGCGCTGTTTTTCGGCGCCGTCTTGGGAGCGAGCGGCTCCGCCAGCGCGCAGGTCTGGCTCTCGGACCGTTCACTCTCCGAAGGTCGGGGCATCCGCACGGGCAACTTCGAGCTGCACCCGGGCATCGGCGCCGAGTTCGGCTACGACTCCAACGCGTTCTACCAGTCCGCGGCCGACGCCGCGGGCGTGTCTCGCACCCCTCCAACGGCGCTGCGCCTGCGCATCACGCCCAGCTTCTCGGTGTCCACCCTCGGCGCCCAGCGCCTGCGAAACTCCAACTCCACGGCGTCGCAGCCGACGGTGAACTTCCGCGCGGGCCTCGGCCTCGGCGTACACCTGTTCTTCTCGCCCGACGGCGTGGGCAACCCCTCGACCCTCAACGGCGTCGACGGCACGGCCTCCATCCGCGCCGACTTCTTCCCCGGTCGAACGTGGCAGTTCAGCATCGGCGACGAGTTCCAGCGCAGCATCCAGGCCGGCAGCGAGGTGCTCCTCGCCGACCGCACCACCACGTCGCCCACCCGCAACTTCAACACCGCGACGTTGGAGCTCGCCTACGCGCCGGGCGGGGGAACCTTCGAGTTCCGCCTCGGGTACAACTTCATCGCGAACATCTTTGACAACCCCGGCAACCTCGCCGACGGGCGCAACTACAGTTCGCTGAACTACCTCTCGCACGACATCACCGCGCGCGTGCGCTGGCGCTTCCTCCCGAAGACCGCCGTGCTCTTCGACGCCGGCGTGACCCCCACGGACTACCTCAGTTCGGGCACTGCGGGCTGGTACACCGGGCTCTTTGGCTCCACCCCGATCCGCGCGCGGGTGGGCCTCAACGGACTCATCACCGAGAAGATCGCCCTGCTCGCCATGGTGGGCTACCAGGCGACGTTCTTCTCCGGCGGCGACAACGCTGACACCGTCATCGGCCAGGCGGAGCTCCGTTGGATCATCTCCGACCTCGCGAACTTCCGCGTGGGCTTTCAGCGAGACATCCAGAACAGCTTCATCGGCAACTTCGTGACCCGCAACCGCGGCTACATCACCTACCAGCACTCGTTCAACCGCCGCTTTCTGCTGCAGTTGGACGGCTCCGTGGCCTACCAGGAGTACGGCTATGTGGCCCAGGCCAGCGGCGCACGCCTCGCGGGCGTGACCGGCTCCGACTCGGTCTCCGGCCGCTTCTCCGCGGTGCGCGCCGAGGGATCGGTCTTCGGCGAGTACCGCTTCACCGAGGTCTTTGGGATGAACGTCACCTTCGCGGCTTCGTCGAACATCACCGACGCCGCGGTGGGCCTGAACCGCCTGGACTTCACCCGCTTCTCCGCCTTCATCGGCGCCCGCCTCGCCTGGTGATCGCTCCGCCGCGGACCCCCGCGGCGCGTCCCCAACGCCCTCTCCCCCTTCGGCCGTCTCCGTGACAAGCGCGGTGCTTCGGTGCTACGCCGCGCGGCCATGTCGCGCGCCCGATCTCTGTCCACGGCCCTGTCGCTCATCCTCGCCGCGGGATGCAAGGGCAACACGCCCACGCCCACCCCCACGCCCGCCCCCACGACGACGCCCGCGCCCGCGGCCGCCGACGCGGGACCGGCGATCAGCGCGACGGTCCCTGACGCCCCCGCGAACGCGCTGCTCACGGTGCGCGGCGCGGCGCTGAAGAAGGTCCTCACGATCATGGCGCCCGGCGCGCCGACGCGCCTCGTGCTCGGACAGATGCTCCCCGGCATCACCCCGGGCATCGGCGACCAGGCCCTCGACGTCGACCCCGACGCGCCCTTCGCCGCCGTGCTCGTGCCGTCGTCGCTCGAAGGCCCCGACGGTCGCCTCGCGCTGGTGGCCGCATGGCCCCTCCGCCCGGGCATGGACATCGCCCAGCGCGCGCAGGCCCGCCGCGGCTTTCGCGAGGCCGCCCCGGGCCTCTACGAGCCCACCGAAGGCAGCAGCGACGCGGGCGCAGGCGCGCCTTGCTGGGTCGCCCGTCGCCCCACCGTGGGCTGGCTGATGCTCTGTGGGCCTCGGGACCTCATTCGCCCCAACGCCGCCTGGCTGGTGCCCGCCGCGACCAGCGCGCCGAGCGCGCAGACGGTGGTCGATGTCGCGATCCACAGCACCCCCGCGCGGCGCATCTTCGCCAACCAGCTCGCCGCCCTCGACGCGATGGACCCGCGACGCCAGGTCCCCGGCCGCGCCGACGCGGGCCGCGCGCCCTCGCTCGAAGAGTTCGAGACCGCCCGTCGCGGGCTGCTCAACACCAAGCAGATCGCCGACGACCTCACCAGCTTTCACGCCGCGCTCACCCTCGACGACTCGAACTACCACCTCCGCGCCGAGGCCGAGTTCGCCCACGCCACCGGCTCGTCGTCGCGCGCGCTGGTCAATTCCTCCGTCGGCCGTCAGGCCCCCGCGGACCTCCTCACGCGCCTCCCGGCCGCAGCCACGGCGTGGTTCGTCGCCGGCTTCGACGCCCAGAGCCTCACGCCCCTGCTCGCGCCCCTCGAGGCCGACGCGCGGGCGCTGCGCGCGCTGGGCCCTGAGTTCGTGCGCTTTCAGCAAGGCGTCACCGAGCTGGGCAGCTTTCGCCGCAGCGGCACCCGCGCGATGGGCTTCACCCCCGCCGAGGGCGGCACGCGCTACGAGATCATGCGCGTGACCGACGCCTCCGCGGCCGTGCAGCAGGTGCGCAACCAGGCCCTCGCGGTGCCGCGCACGCCCCGCCCCTCGGGCGAGAACCCTTCGAACTACTTCGCGCTGCTCCCCGCGCCCGCCACGCTCCCCGCGGGCGCCCTGCACGTGCGGCTCGGCCCCGACCCCACGCGGCTCCCGCCCAGCGTGCCCGAGGCGATGCGTCGCTCGCTGCGTCGCTCGGTGCTCCTCGTGCCCCAGGGCGACGTGCTCACGCTCATCGAAGCCGCCGACCCCGTGGCCCGATGGACCGCCCTCGCCGCCGCGCCGAAGCTGCAGGCCACCGTCGGCGAGCGCGACACCGCGGTGGTGCACCTCACGCCCACGTCGCTGCTGTCGTTCCTCGGCGTGCCCACCGACAGCGGCGCGCCCACCAGCGACGACCCGATCCACGGCACGCTCACGAGCCGTCGCGTGAGCGACGACGGCGCGCACTTCGACCTCAGCGTCGACGCCTCGATCCCCGCGATCAACGCCGTGCGCGACCTGTACATGATGATCCAGCAGCAGCAGCAGCAGATGATGGAACAGGCCCGCCGCGCGGCGCAGCAGGGCGGCGCACCGGGCGCACCGGGCGGCCCCGGGATGGTCCGTCGTCGCGGCCCCATGATGCCCGTCCCGACCTCTCCCGATCAGCTCCCCGAGCCTGACTTTCAGCTCCGCGGCCCGGCGCAGTGACCGCGCGTTCCGCGTTCAACTTCGCCGTGGCCCTGAGGTAAGGTCCGCGGCGTGAGCGACGCGCACATCACGGCCTTTCGCCCGGTGCCCCGCACCGGGGTGATCTATGTGACGACCGAGGCCCAGAAGCTCGGGTTCCGCTTCGGCGCCGAGGGGTGGTGCAACCTCGGGCAGGGGCAGCCTGAGACCGGTGATCTCCCGGGCGCGCCGCCGCGCGTGCGCGACGTGCACATCGACCTCGACGCCCAGGAGTACGCCCCCGTGCAGGGCCTCTGGGAGCTTCGGGAGTGCGTCGCGTCGATGTACAACGCCCTCTACCGCAGGGGGATGCCGTCGCAGTACAGCGCCGAGAACGTGTCGATCTCCGGCGGCGGGCGCGTGTCGCTTCTCCGCGCGGCGGCGGCGCTGGGCACGGTGAACCTCGGGCACTTCCTGCCCGACTACACGGCGTACGAAGAGCTCCTGGACGTGTTCCGTCTGTTCTCGCCCATTCCGATCCTGCTGGAGCCGCGCCGGGGCTACGCGTTCACCGCCGAGGAGCTCGAGCGCGAGATCGTGGGGCGTGGCCTGGGCGCCCTGCTGATCTCGAACCCGTGCAACCCCACGGGGCGCGTGGTGGGCGGCGACGAGCTCGCGCGGTGGGTGCAGGTCGCCCGCGAGAACGACGCGGCGCTGCTCATCGACGAGTTCTACTCGCACTACATCTGGCGCGACGGCGACGACCCCGCGCCCATGGAGAGCGCCGCGCGCTACGTCGAAGACGTCGACCGCGACCCCGTGGTGCTCTTCGACGGGCTCACCAAGAACTGGCGCTACCCCGGCTGGCGCATCACCTGGACGGTCGCGCCCCGCACGGTCATCGAGGCCGTGGCGAGCGCCGGGTCCTTTCTCGACGGCGGCGGGTCCAAGCCCATGCAGCGCGCGGCCTGCGCCGTGGTCACCGAGGACCACGCGCGCCGTGAGACCGCGGCGATCCACCAGGAGTTCGGGCGCAAGCGCGCCACCCTGCTCAGTCGCTTGCGCACCCTCGGCGTGCGCTTCGACCGCGACCCAGAGGGTGGATTCTACGGTTGGGGCTCGGTGGCGTCGCTCCCGCCGCCGTTGAACACCGGCATGGGCTTCTTTCGCGCGGCGCTGCAGGAGAAGGTGATCACCGTGCCGGGGGAGTTCTTCGACGTGAACCCCGGCAAGCGCCGAGGCGGTCGCCCCTCGCGCTTTCGTGACCACGTGCGCTTCAGCTTCGGCCCCGAGGCCGCGGTCATCGAGACCGCGTTGGAGCGCATCGAAGCACTCGTGCGCTGGTATGACCGATGAGCGACACCCTCGATGACCTCCGTCGTGAGCGCGCCGCCCTGACGGCGGTGTTCGCCCGTGACCTGCGCTCGCCGCTGTCGGCAATCGTGGCGAACCTCTCGTTCCTCGAAGGCTGCGTCGCCGAGAGCGACCCAGAGGCCGGCGCGGTGTTCGGAGAACTCCGTGTCTCGTGTGATGAGTTTCAGCGGATGGTCGCCAACGGCGAGGCCATCGCGCGCCTGGAGGGGAGCGCCCTCCCCGACGTCGCAGACCCGGTGGTGGACCTCGTCCCTGCGATCCGTGCGGCGTTCACCGCGATGAGCGCCTCGGCGGCCATCGCACAGGTGGAGCTGCGCACGGAGCTGCAGAGTGACGTCGCCATGGTCCGCGCCCCGCCTGCGTTGTTGGAGCTTCTGCTTCGCAACCTCTTCGCGAACGGGATCACCCACGCGCGCCGCGGGGGATGGGCGTCAGTCTCGTTGCATCGACTCTCCGACGGCGCAGCGCAGGTCACCCTGCGAGACCCCGGCGCCTCCTTCGGCGACCTCTCCCTGACCTTCTCTCGCGAGCGCCAGGCCGAGGTGAAGACCGCTCATCGCGGACGCTACGCCCGCGGCCTGAACCCCTACCTCCTCGGCACCGCCGCAGCCCGACTCGGCGCGCGCGCCGAAGCCTCGCACGACGGCAGCCGCAGCGAGTTCTCTCTCGTGTTCCCTGCGGTGTAGGCACTCGACCCGGCCACCTTCGCGTCATCGCGCGGAGGCTCAGGCGTCGTGGAGCACAAATGACAAAATCCCGAGAGGGTGTTGCCACCCACTCGGGAATCGTCAGGTCAGACTCAGGCGCGTCTCCGCGCCGATCTCACTCGAGCTCGTCGGTGA
>JBILLI010000568.1:0-5091 GCA_044376155.1 Polyangiales bacterium | reverse complement strand
CGCGCCGCCGACCGTCTCTCGGCGCGCACGGAGCATCGCGTGGCCTCAGGACTCTTCGCCCTCCTCGACGACATCGCCGCCATCGCCAAGGTCGCCGCGGCCTCCCTCGACGACGCCGCCGCGCAGGCCGCCAAGGCCGGGAGCAAGGCCGCGGGGATCGTCATCGACGACGCCGCCGTGACCCCGCGCTACGTCGTGGGCTTCGCGGCCGATCGCGAGCTCCCGATCATCCGGCAGATCGCCGTGGGGTCGCTGAAGAACAAGCTGTTGTTCCTCACCCCGGGCGCGCTGCTCCTGAGCCAGTTCGCGAAGCCCTTGATCACCCCGCTGCTGATGGCGGGCGGGGCCTTCCTCTGCCTGGAGGGCTACCACAAGGTCCACGACCTGCTGCACCCGAAGGCCGTTGATCCGTCCGAAGTCCTTGCCGCGCAGGGCGATGCGATGGAGCAGGAGCGCGCCAAGGTCGCCAGCGCGGTGCGCACCGACCTCATCTTGTCGGCCGAGATCATGGCCATCACCCTCTCCACGGTGTCGACCGCGTCGGTGGGGATGCAGCTCGCCGTGCTGGTGTCGGTGGGGGTTCTGATGACCGTGCTGGTCTACGGCACGGTGGCGATCATCGTGAAGGCCGACGACGTGGGCGCGGCCCTCGCGCGCTCTCCGCGCGGGATGGTGCGCGCGGTGGGGCGCGGGCTCGTGCGCGGGATGCCGGGCTTTCTCAAGCTGCTCGCAATGGTCGGGCTCGTGGCGATGCTCTGGGTGGGCGGCGGCATCGTGGTGCACGGGCTCCACGAGCTCGGCGTGCACGGCCCCGAGGCGTGGATCACCGGCGTGGGTGCGGGCGCCGGCCGCGCGCTGCCCGCGGCGAACGGGTTCGTGAAGTGGCTCGTGAGCACCGCGCTCTCGGCGGTGGTGGGCCTGGCGCTGGGCGTGGTGCTGGGCGTGCTCGTGGACCGGGTGTTCGCGCCCGCGGTGAAGGCGCTGAAGCGTCGCCGGGCGTGAGCGGACGTCGTCGCGCGGCGAACACTGGCCATCGTGTTCGTCGCGGAGTGTGTGTTGACCTCACGACCGGGAATCGATTCGCGTGAACCAAGGCGCCGGTGGACAAGGGACGGACGCTCGGACAGCGTTGGACAACAGACATCGCATGAGAGTGCCGATCCCCCTTCGGATGTTCGCGCCCGCCATCGCTCCCCTGGCGCTCGCGACGTCGCTGCTGATGCTGCCGGTCTCGCTGCCAGCGCAGGTGCGCGCCCGATCGAGCGGGTGGCCCGAGCTCCCGCCGGGCAACGTCTGTCCGCGCGACGCCACCTCCCTGCCCGGACGGGGGAACTTCCTGAGCATCCGAAAGTTCTCGCCCGTTCGCGCGCTTGAGGGCTGCAGCGACCGGTGGAACGGCGGGCTTCACCGGCAGTTCTTCCGCGGCAGCCCGCCGAGCCGCCGCGGCATCGAGTGCCTCGGGACCTCGTTCGGCGTCACGCACATGATCGACCTGCGACGCCCCGACGAGATCCAGAATGACTCGCGAATGGGCGGGTTTCTGTCGGAAGAAGAGGCGCTCGCCGACTTCAGCCGACGGCACCCGGACCATCCGATGCGCTACTTCAACGTGCGCACGACGCGCAATCGCCCCGACGTGAACCAGGCGCAGATCGAGAACGTCGTGCGCTACGTGCAGGCGCAGCTGCGCGAGGACCCCGCCGCGGTCTTCTACCTTCACTGCCGCGCCGGCCGCGACCGCACCGGCGTGATGATCGCGGCCATCGAGTCCGTCGTGGGCGAGTGCCCCTGGCCCGCGGTGCGCAGGCAACTCTACGCCTATCGCTTCAGCCGGAGCTACGCCCGACCCCTGCTGTACCCGCTCCAGAATGCCATCGGGTTGACCCCGTGACGCGCGGGTCGCTCAGCGCCCGCGGCGAAAGGGCGCCGCGAGCGTGCGCGCGTCGTTGTTCACCGCGGTCACGGTGAGGCGGTCTTCGCTCACCGACCACGCCGCGCTGTGCGTCGCGCGGCCCTCGCGCCAGCCGAAGCGCACGACACACGCCGCGCCCGCGTCGGCGTCGGCGCCCTGGGCGGTCCAGCCCTGACCCTCGAAGCGCGCGCGACGCGCGGCGTAGGCCATGAGCCCCTCGCTCACGGTCTGCCGTAGCGAGTTCCGCTGCTCCTGCACCAGCGCGATGTCGCTCACCCGACAGCCCGGCCCCACCGCCGCGCGCTCCGACGGCGTCACCGGGAGCAGCGGCTGCGTCTGGTTCGCGCCCGTGAGGGCCTCGCTGTTCAGGCGCGACGTCCCCGGCAGCTCCGACGGCACGTGAAAGGGGTTGTTGGGCAGGAACGACATGATCACCAGCACGCCCGCGGTGAGCGCCCCAAGGCCCAGGATCGCGTACCACGCCTGCGCGCGCTGCTTCTGCTCCTGGCGCTCGTACTGGTCCTGCATCGGGGTCAGCAGTCGCAGTCGAGGTTCGGGTACCTCACGCTCTCGACGAGGCGGTAGGTGTCTCCCTGACGGCGCACGACGCCTTCGCGGGTGATGAACTCGGGCACGCCGTCGCCGTCCATGTCGGTGGCCGCGTGGGGCTCGAAGAAACCCGGGTCCTCGTCGCGGGTGAAGGGGCGCAGGGTGCTCGCGCCCACGAGCTCGTACACCGCCCAGAGCTGCCCCGAGAACGACGCGCAGCCCCCGAGCTGCGTGCTCGCGCCCACCACCACCCAACGCCGCGGGCTGTTCGGCGCGGACCACACGCCCACCATGGGCCGCGCGGTGGCGTGCTCGTCCCAGCGACCGGTGCGCTGCGCATCGGCGTCCTGCAGGTACGCGGTCTGGAGCTGTGCGTACGAAGGCCCGGTGCGAAAGCGCGTGAGGGCCGCGGTGGTGAGGGCGGCGTCGGCCGGGCGGCGGGTGTACACGGGCAGGGCCGGGAGGTCGGCCACGCGGCCCCAGCGCGCGCCGTTGCAGCCCCCGGGCGGAGGCTCGACGCGGCCCACGAGCAGGGCGCCGGTGTCACCCAGCTCCCACGCCTGCTGCGCGATCGTGGTGGGGTCGCCGCGGAGCCCGCCGTCGCCGTCGGACCACTGCTGCTCGGTGCCGAAGTGCACGTCGACCCGGTGGATCACCGCGAGCTCCTGCAGCGTGCCGCGGCACCCGGGGCCCTGCGCGGTGTAGAGCTGCACCGGGCGACCGACCAGCGCGCGCACGTTCGCGGCCACGTTGCTCTCGTCGATGGCCTTGCGGGTCACCACCACGTTGCCGCGGTCGACGAAGGAGGGCAGACCGCCCGCCATCTCGGGACGCGGCGTGGCGTCGACCACCACCCACGCGGCGCCGCCGTGCATCAGCGCGGGCATCAGCCGCCCCGCGGTGAGCTCGGGCACGCCCGCGTCGGTGGGGACCATCACCGACGCGAGCATCTCCTCGCGCGCGATGCGAATGGCCGGGCCCTGCGCGACGATGGCCAGGCGCTTCTCGCCCACGTCGTGGAAGTCTCCCGCGGTGTAGTCCTGGGTGAAGCGCACCAGCGCGGTGTTCGCGCCGAGGTCGATGCTCACGTCGCGCACGGCCACGCGCTGCGCGCCCGCGAACATGCGTCGACGGTCGGCGAGCCACCCCGCGCGGTCATACGAGCGCGACCGCGGACCCGCGCGCTTCACCCCCGAGAAGCGCGCGGCGTAGAGGGCCTCGTAGCGCGCGAAGTCGTTCTCGTTCTGCGCGCGCACCCACGCGTCGAGCACCACCCGCACGGCGCCCTCGTCGAGACGTGCGGGGCCCGCGTCGGGGCGCCCCGCGTCGCGCGCCATGGGGGGCGTGGTGCTCCCGGCGTCGCGGGCGCGTTCGCCGCGGCAGCCGTTGGAGCACCCGGAGGTCGTCAGGAGGAGGGCGAGCGGCGCGGTCCATCGGGTCATCACGGCGACCCGGAGCATGGTCGCGATGCGCCGCGGGGCGCAAGGGTCAGCGCGGGTCGACGCGGTCGAGGAGCTCGGAGAGGATCCCGTGGGTCAGGCCCCAGATCGTGAGCGATTCAAATCGCCAGCGCGGCAACAACATCGGGAGCGCGAGGGGCACGCCCTGCCACGGGCGGTACCACCAGAGCATGCGGCTGGAGGTCGCGCGCAGCCGCGAGAGGGTGACCCACCGGGCCTCGGCGACCTCGGCGGGCGCGAGGGTGAGCGCCGGGTCGCCGTCGATGCGCACCACCACCGGGGTCACCGCGAAGGTCGCCCAGCGCGGGCCGCGGCGGGGGTGGTCGGAGAGACGTCCCAGCACCGTCGCGCCCAGGGCCTCGAGGTCGACGCCGACCTCTTCGCGCACCTCGCGCAGGGCCGTGTGCTCCAGGGAGGTGTCGTCGGGGTCGGCGCGTCCGCCGGGGAGCGCCGCGTGACCGCTCCAGGGGTCACCCTTGCGCACCGCGCGGCGGATCAGCAGCACCTCGGCGTCGCCGTCCCGCTCCCGCAGCACCAACGCCACCGCGGCGCGCCACTGCACCGCGTCCTCCCGCGCCTGAGGGCGGGGGCCGTTGCGCAGCGCGCGGGCGACGGCGTGGAGGGGAATGGTCATCGCACGCAGAAGGGGTCGCGGTCGCGCTGTGAGACCGTGACCCGCAGGCCGGGGAGGGCCGACGCCAGGCGCGCGGCGACGACGTCGAGGGTCTTGCGCTCGCTGTTCGAGTGCAGGGCGCACACCACGGTCATTCCCCCGTCGGCCGCGCGCAGCGCGTCGTGGTGGCGCATCTCGCCCGTGAGGTAGAGCCCGGCCCCGGCGCGCAGGGCGTCTTTGAAGAGGTCCCCGCAGGCGCCCGCGCCCACCGCGACGCGGCGCACCTCGCCCTCGGTGGGGCCCGCCACGAGCACGTGCGCGAGCCCGAGACCGCCGCGCACGCGCTCGATCAGCGCGGCGCGGTCGATGGGGGTGATGTCTCCGATGCGCCCGAGGCCCAGGCCCGCGTCGGGCTTCGTCACCCGCAGGGGCCTCGGATCGGTGATCCCCGCGATGGCCGCGAGCACGTCGTTGGTGCCGCCGGGCGCGACGTCGAGCGCGGTGTGCGGCGCGTACACGGCGACCCCGCGGCGCACGAGCTCGTACACGGGCGAGCC
>JBILLI010000567.1:0-5095 GCA_044376155.1 Polyangiales bacterium | reverse complement strand
GCGGCTTCGGCCTCGACGATGAGGGCCCGTCGCGCGGACTCCTGCGCGGCGTCCTGGGCGCGCGCGGACGGGGCCGCCAGCCCGGTCGCGATGCAAACCGCGATCGCCAGCGCGACGCCGCGCGAGAGCGACGGGAGCGGGGGGAGATCCCTCACTCTGCGCGAACCCTTCGCCCCGTGGCGGGGGCTGGCGCGGGCGGGACCTCCGGGGCAACGACGGGCGCGGGCACGGGGACGCGGGGCGCTCGGCGCAACGGTGTTGCGCGCACCACGGGCCTCGCGGGCCCGACGACCACCGCCGCGGGCGTCGGCAGCGGTGCGGGCGCAGGCGGCACCGGCGCGCGGACCGTGGGCGCGGCGATGACCGTCGGCGTGGGCGCGGCGACGTGGGGCCGGGGCATAACCGCGCTGCGCCCACGCCACGCCACGCCCGCGAGGAGCAGGGCCATGGGGCCGGCGAGGTGCCACGCGCGCAGTCGTGTCCGGCGGACCGGGCGCGCCGGGTGTTGCGGTTGCGTGGCGTCGGGCTCCAGGGCGTGGGAGTGATCGGGCACCGAGGCCCGCAGCGCGGCGAGAAAGGCGCCCGCGTCGGGGAAGCGATCGGCCGGGCGGAGGCTCAGCGCGCGGGCGAGCACGGGCTCCCACGGGCCCACGTCGACGCCGAAGCGCGCGGGCGTGGGGCGCACCGGCGCGAGCACCTGCTGGTGCAGCACCATGGGGTCGTCGGCGTTGAACACCGCGCGGTCGATGAGCAGCTCGGTGAGCATCAGGGCGAGCGCGTGCACGTCGGTCCATGGGCCGGTGCGTGTGCGGCTGAGCTGCTCGGGGGAGGCGTAGGGGAGCGAGAACGCCGACACGGCCGACGCCGTGGTGGTGGATCCTCCGGTGAGGTCTTCCAACGGCGTCTCCTTCGCGATGCCGAAATCGAGCACGCGGAGCCCGGGGTCGCCCGGGCTGGCCGGGCGGTCGAGCACGAAGAGGTTCGCGGGCGTCAGGTCGCGGTGCGACACCCCCAGGGCGTGCGCGTGCGCGATGGCCTCGAAGGCCGGCGCGAGGCGCGCGAGGCTCGCCGCGGGGGAGCGCGGACCATGCCCCCGCTGCGCGCGCAGCTCGGCCGCGAGGGTGCGGCCGTCGAGCCACTCCATCGCCATCCACGCCGCGGGGCCGCGCGCGGTGTCGACCACGCCCACGTCGAGCACGCGCACGATGGCCGGGTGCTCCAGCCGAGCGATGAGCCGCGCCTCGCGCTGGGCGATCTCTCGCGCGTCGGCCTCGGCGCCCGCGCGCGCGGGGTGCAGCACCTTCACCGCGACGGAGCGGTCGAGGGCCGCGTGCGTGGCGCGGTAGACCACCGCGAAGCCGCCGCGGGCGACCGCGCGCTCGAGTCGGTAACGGCCGTCGAGGCACGCGCCGACGAGGCCGAGGTCGTCTTCAGCGAGTGCCATCGATGCGCCTCGGCGGATGAAGCGTTGCGCGCTGGATCGCGTCAAGGGGTGATATGCTCCCGCGCTCGCAGATGGCGGACGAGACCGCGCAGACCGAACCCGCCAGGCGCACCGCGCAGAGCCCTACGGCCTTGCGGCTGGTGGTGATCTCCGACCGGGGTGTGACCCACTGGCCGCTGGCGCCGCGGCAGCAGGTGATCATCGGCCGCGGCGGGCAGGCCGACATCCCCCTCGACGACCCCCTCGCGTCGCGCGCCCACGCCGCGCTGCGGGTGGAGGGCGAGGTGGTGACCCTGCGCGACCTCGGCAGCTCCAACGGCACCCGGGTCGACGAGCGCGCGCTGGGGGCCGAAGAGACCGTGACCCTGCGGCGCGGCGAGGTGATCGAGATCGGACAGACCGTGATCACCCTCCAGGGCGGCGCCGCGGGCCCCACGGAGCCCATCGCGCCCCGCGCGCCGAAGCCCGCGGGAGACGCACCGTCCGCGGAGTATCGCCGCGACGTGGTGGTGGCCTCGGCGGCGACGAGACGGCTGCAGCGGCTCATCGAGCGCGTGGCGCCGGGGGAGATCAGCGTGCTGCTGCTGGGCGAGACCGGCGCGGGCAAGGAGGTCTTCGCGGAGATGATCCATCGCCTGTCGCCGCGGCGCGACCGCCCGATGCTCCGACTGCACTGCGCGGCGCTGAACCCGTCGCTGCTGGAGAGCGAGCTCTTCGGCCACGAGCGCGGGTCCTTCACCGGCGCGGTGACCGCGAAGGTCGGGCTGCTGGAGAGCGCCGCGGGGGGCACGGTGTTCCTCGACGAGGTGGGCGAGCTGCCCGCGGCCGTGCAGGTCACCCTGCTGCGGGTGCTGGAGGAGCGTCGGGTCACCCCCGTGGGCGCGGTGCGCGCGCGGCCCATCGACGTGCGCTTCATCGCCGCGACGAACCGTCACCTCGAAGACTGCGTCGCCGCGGGCACCTTTCGCGAGGACCTGTATTTCCGCCTCGCGGGCATCTCCCTGGAGGTGCCGCCGCTGCGGGAGCGCGCCGAGGAGATCGACGCCCTGGCGCGGCTCTTCCTGGAGGAGGCGTGTGTGCGGGCGCGGATCCGTCCGACGCCGACCTTCGACGAGGGCGCCCTGCGCGCGCTGCGCGAGCACCGCTGGCCCGGCAACCTCCGCGAGCTGCGCAACACCATGGAGCGCGCGGCGCTCTTCGCCACCGACGGGGTCCTGCGGGCCGAGCACCTCGCGGCGGCGCCCTCCCGCGCGGCCCCCGCGAAGGCCGCGAGCACCGGGCTCCAGGGCGCGCGTCAGGCCGCGGAGAAAGAAGAGATCCTCGCGGCCCTGAGCGCGTGCGCGGGCAACCAGACGCGCGCCGCCGAGCGCCTGGGCATCTCGCGGCGCACGCTGGTCGACCGGCTCACCGCCTACGGGATCACCCGCCCTCGCAAGTGATCGCCGGCGGTTCACCGCGGCGCGACGCGCGGCGCACGGCTGCCGGGGCCACCGCCGCCCGGGGTGGGATCCGGGTTCTGCGGCGTGCGACCGCCGCCCGCGCCGCCCGTGCCGCCCCCCGGGTTTCGGGTGGGGCGCGCGCGGCAGTAGAACGTGCCGCCAGCGGCTTCGTACCGGCACACCTCGTCGGGGCCGCAGGGCGGATCACAATCGGCCCAGGCCGTGCCGCCCAGGGCGCTGAGGGTGGCGCCGACCAGCAGCGCAGTGATTCGAAGGGGCTTCACGAAGGTCATCGTTCACTCTCCAGAGAGGGGCGTCTTCAGCGACGCGGCGATCCCTTCTGCACCATCGGTGCCATGCATGAATATCTGCCAGATCATGCACGTCCTGCATGATCTGCGCGAGCGCTTGCGCAACCTGCGCAACGCTCACCCGCGGGTCACGCGCACCCGGGCTTCCATGAGGTGCACGACGTAGGGGTTCCAGGTGGAGAGCACGAAGCGCAGCACCAGGGTCTCGCCGTCGGGCGCGGGCTCGACGCGGGTGAAGCGCTCGATGACGTAGGGCGCGTAGGTCCCGCCGCGGGTGGTGCGGGCGCCGCCTTCGGCCTCGAGGCGACGGTTCATCAAGGGCCCGGGGCGCAGCGGGGCGTTGGGGCGCTGCGGGTCCCAGAGCAGCACGCCGCGGAGGGGGGCGGGGTCGAGCACGGCGCCGCCGTCGCGCCACGGTCCCCACGGGGTGTCGCTCCACGCGAGGGCAATGCCGGCGCCCTCGCGGCGGTCGTAGAGGGCGACCCACACGTTGAGCGCGGGCACGCGGGTCACGCTGACGTCGCCCGCGCGGTCGTACGGGATCACGGGCCGTGCGTCGGCCTCGGCGCGGGACCACCGCGGCGCGCCGTGAGGGTCGAGGCCCGAGAAGAACCACGCGTCGGGGGCGCTGCGGTCACCGAAGGTCCGCGCGGGGATCACCTGGAGGTACACCGCGCCCTCGCGGTACGCCCCGGTGCCCCAGGCGAGCACCGCGGGCTCGGGGGTGGGCAGCCCGGGTGTTCTCGCGGGCGCGAGCGCGAAGGCGCTCTTGAGAAAGTGCCCGCCGTCGGCGACGCGCGAGAAGTCGCGCACGACGTCCACCCTGCGCTGCGCGGGGTCCCAGCGCGTGAGCACGCTGCGGTCGCGCGGGGGTGTGGCGCCCTGGTCCGTCTTGAAGAGCACGTAGGCGACGCCGTCGACGCTGATCCCCGAGGCGGGCACCTCGGAGCCGCCCGCGGACACACCCGGCGGCGCGAAGACCCACGGCGTGCGACGGTCAGGGTCCGTGACGAAATCAAACTGCGCGCCGAGTGGGGGATTCTGCGCGGTGGTGAACGCGACCGTGTCGGGGGCGCCGCGGTCCTGCCCGGTGATGCGGGTGTCGCCGAAGAGAAACCAGAGGGCGCCGTTGTGCTCGAAGGAGTACCCGAGGTCGGTGCCCGCGACGCCGAAGCGCGAGTCCGTGCGCGTCGCGGTGGGCGCGGCGTTGCTGCGGGCGTCGAGGGTGACGTCGAGGTCGCCGATGAGCTGCTCCAGCCGCCTCGCCTGACCCCGCGGCGCCATCTCGCGCACGCCGCGCGAGGGGGTGGGCGAGGGGGTGGGCGAGGGGGTGGGCGAGGGGGTGGGTACGGGCGAGCGCGCGTCGGTGCGCCACGCGTCGAGGCGCCCGCGGAGTTGCGTGACCACCGCACGGTCGCCGGGCGAGAGCGCGCGGAGGTCCAGCGTGGGGGTGAGCGGGGCCACGAGGTTCTGCAGCTCCAGGGGGTCGCGGGAGAGGTCGTAGAGCTCCCACTCCGAGAGGGTGTCGGCGCGCTCGGTGGCGAAGTGCTCGATGAGCTTCCAGCGCTCCGTGCGCACGGCGCTCACGGTGTCGGGGTTGCCGCGGGGGTTGGGTCCGCGCCCCCAGCACGAGAGGAACACCGCGTCGCGCCCCACCGTGTCGGCTGCGCCCGAGGTGATGGGCGTGAGGTTCAGGCCATCGCGCGCCTCGGGCATGGGCACCCCTGCGAGGGCGGCGAGGGTCGGGGCGATGTCGACGTCCACCGTGAGCGCGTCGACGCTGCGACCGCGCGACGGGTGCCGCGGGTCGAGCACGGTGAGCGGCACGCGCACGCAGGGCTCGTACGCGCAGTTCTTCGCGCTGTACCGGTGCTCCCCCCACGAGAACCCGTTGTCGCCCA
>JBILLI010000565.1:0-5113 GCA_044376155.1 Polyangiales bacterium | reverse complement strand
GGGCGGCGACGACACGTACTCGATGGAGGCCGGCGGGCAGGGCGCGGGCATCCTCGGCATCGGCGCGCTGGTCGACGGCGGCGGACGCGACCGCTACACGGCGTGGGCCTTCGCGCAGGGCTACGCGTACGTGCGCGCCGTGGGGATGCTCTACGACGCCGACGGCGACGACGTGTACGACAGCAAGGTCACGCCGATCTTGTATCCGTCGCCGCAGTCGCGGGGGTCGAACTCGAGCTTCACCCAGGGCGCGGGCTTCGGACGACGCGCCGACTCCGTGCCCGACCGCTTGTCGATGAGCGGGGGCGTGGGGATCCTGCGCGACCGTCGCGGCGCGGATCGGTATTCGTCCGGGGTCTTCGCGCAGGGCACGGGCTACTGGGGCGCGATGGGGATGCTCCTCGACGGCGCGGGCGACGACAGCTACGACGCGCGCTGGTACGTGCAGGGCGCCGGGGCGCACTACGCGTGGGGCGCGCTGGTCGACGGCGGCGGGCGCGACACGTTCAACATGTCCGCGACGCGCGAGAACATGACCGCGGGCGCGGGGCACGACTTCTCGCTGGGGATTCTCTTGAACCTCGGCCCCGAGGCCGACACCTACGGCGTGCCGAACCTCGCGCTCGGCGCGGGCAACGCCAACGGCGCGGGGATCTTCGCCGACGAGGGCGGCGACGACACCTACTCCGCCCGCAGCGCGCTCACCGTGGGCAACGCCGCGCTCGAGACCCTCACCGACCCGGGTCGGCTCATGCGCCCCACCGCGGGGATCTTCCTCGACGGCGCCGGCGCCGACACCTACGACCGCATGCCCGTGGGCCCCGTGGGGAACGACCGGGTGTGGTCCCAGCGGATCCACCCCGAGGCGCCCTCGGAGCGCGGGTTCGGCGCCGACGGCGTGGGCACCCTGGGGCTCTGGTGATGGCCACGGTGGTCTTCGAAGACGAGGGCGTGACCGTGTCCGCACCGCAGGGCGGGCGGGTGATGGACCTCGCGGATGAGCACCCGGCCACCGCGGTCCCGTTCTCGTGTCGCTTCGCGAACTGCGGCACCTGTCGGGTGGAGGTCACCGAGGGCCTGGAGCTTTGTGAGCCCGCCACGGAGCGCGAGGCGCGCGTGAAGCGGATCTTCAACGACAGCGAGCGCGTGCGGCTCGCGTGTCAGCTCCGCGTGGTCGAAGGTGACGGCGTCGTGCGGCTGCGGGTGGTCCTGCGCAAGGGCCTCGCGCGTCGCGGCTGAGGGGCTCAGGGGGCGGGGCGCGGCAGGATGCACCCCGCGAGCGCGGCGGGGTCGCGCACGCCCTCGGCGACCATCCACCGCGCGGTGGCCTCGCGGAGCCTGCGCCCCTCGGCACCCCCCATCACCGCCCCGAGGGCGTCGCGGGTGACGTGGGCGAAGAGCCCCATCGATGCGCGGTCGAAGCCTGCCGCCGCGGCGGTCCACTCCTTCACCGCGCGACGGTCGTCGCCGACGCGCTCCGCGAGCGCGCCGCGGATCATCGCCGCGAGGGGCGCGGCCCACGCGAGGTCGCTGCCCGCGATGCCGTCGGCGTCTCGCGCGCAGCCCGCCATCCATCTCTTGCGGTCGCCGCCGCCGTGCGCGAGGGACCCCAGCGCCGCCCTCGCCCGAAGCTGCAGCAGCTCGATGCGCGGGCTCTCCAGCCGCAGGAGCTGGGCGCCCTCGAGGGTCGGCCACTCGCGCTCGGCGAGGTCGTAGGCGTCGGCGCCGCGGCGCTCGTAGAGCAGCACCTGCAGGCTCGCCACGAGGTGCTGATACCGCTGAAGGTGCCACCCCCCGGGCTCCCACGCGGACGACGCGCGCTGGGCGCGGGCCCGCCACTCGTCCACGCGGTTTTGGGCGAGCCAGTGCACCGCCTGCTGACCGAGCACGTACCCGTCGGCGGCGAAGAAATCCGCGCGCGCGTCAGCGTCGCGGAGGGTTCGCGGGAGGCGCTGCGCGAGGTCCCGCAGACGGCCCATGAGGGCGAGCGACGAGAGCGCGTAGATCTCCGTGGTGGCGACCTCCCAGGCCACGCCGCGGCAGCGCTCGCGGTAGCCCTGCAGCGCCTCGTCGCACGCCGCGAAGGCCTGCGGCCAGCGCGACTCGAACCACGCGATGGCCCCGCGCGCCATGAGCACCCACGCGCGGTCGTAGTCGACCCCGGTGCGCAGCGCCTCGGCCTCGGCCTCCCCCAGCAGCGTGTGCGCGCTGCGTCGAAGGAGCCCCGTGCCCACCGACGCGCGGCAGGTGGCCTCGTACCCCAGCGCGCGCACCACCCGCGAGCGGTCGCCCTGATCGAGGCAGGCCGCGAGATGCCGCACCCCGATCGCGTCGGCCAGCGCGGGCTGGACCATCGAGAAGCTCACCACCGCGGACCACATCGCGTCGAGGCGCTGGAGCTCGGCGGCGTTGGTGGCGACCGCGCGGGTTCGGCGCGCGCGGAGGACCAGTCCCAGGCGCCCCATCACCCCCTCGGCGGTGGCCAGGCGCGGCGATCGCGGGAGCGCGACCCCGAGCGTCGTGAGGACCTCGCGCATCACCCGCATGCCCTCGGCGTAGCGACCCGAGCACGCGTACTGCGCGGCGGCCATGCGCCGAAGATCGACGGCGGGCCAGTGTCGGTGGTCGGGGTCGAGGGCGCGCGCGTCGGCCGCGGCCATGAACGCCTCGGCGGCCTCTCCGCCCCGCCCCGCAGAGACCAGCGCCTCGGCCCGGCGCCGCAGGATCTCCCAGCGCCCCACGCCGTGACGTCCCCCCAGCGCCACGCGGTAGAGCGCCGCGGCGCGGTCAAAGGCGAGGGCCTCGGCCGCGCGATCGGCGGCGGCGAGGGCGCGGTTCGCGGCGCGCTCCTCCTGCCCCGCTGCGAGCAGGTGGTCGACCAGCGCCTCGTCGTCGGCCATCGACGCGCCGAGCGTGATCATCGCCTCGGCGAGGGAGCGGTGCCCCTCCCGCTGTGCGTCGGCCGGGGTCTCGGCGAGCACCGCCGCGCGAAAGCGGTCGTGACGCGGCTCCACCGAGGCGTGACCGTCGACGCGGCCCATGCGCAGCACCTGCGCGGCCACGAGCCGCGACACCTCGCGGCGACCCGTGGCGCCGAGGCCGGCGGCGTGCAGCAGAAGCTCCTGCGCCAGAGGCCGCCCCGCGAGGGACGCGAGGGTGAGCAGCCGGCGCTCGGGCGCCGAGAACGACGCGAAGCGCTGCGCGAGGAGCTGCCCCGGGTCGGGCGGTGACGGCGCCATCGAGGCCCGGGTCCAGCGCGCGAGCTCGACGACGAAGAAGGGCGACCCCGCGCTCTCGGAGGCGAGGGTCTCGGCGCGCGCGAGCTCCCCGGGGCCGAGGAGCGCCTCGGCCAGGGCGCGCGTCTCGGCGGGGTCCAAGGGCGACAGCGGAACATCCACCGCCCGGTCCTTCGGGAGGGTCGACGCGAGGTCGCGCAGCGCCGCGACCATGGGCGCGTCGTCGCCGAGCTCGGACTGCCACGTCGCCAGCAGCAGGAGGCCCGGCGCGTCGGGGCCGCCCAGGAGCCCGCGGGCGAGCGCCACGCTGTCGGCGTCGGCCCAGTGCACGTCGTCGATCCAGAGCACCAGGGTGCGCTGCGCGGCGATCCGCCGGAGCAGGGACCGAAGCGCGTCAAAACCCTTGTCGCGCAAGGCTCTCGGATCCACCGGCGGTTCGTCCGCGGCCTCGACCGACGGCGCGGGATGCAACCCCGCGAGCACGGGGAAGAGCCGCGAGAGGGGGCCTTCGGTGGCGCCGTCGAGGCACGCACGCAGCGCCGGGTCGCGCACCAGCGCCCGTCGCAGCGCGTCGACCACGCCATCGAAGGCCTTGAAGGGGACCCACTCCTGCGGGCGGCAACGGCCGCAGAGCACCAGCGTTCGGGCATCACCCTCAAGGCCCGCCACGAAGTGCCGCAAGAGCTCTGACTTGCCGATGCCCGACCGCCCCCACACCGTGGCGAGCGCGAGACCGTCGGCGGCGGTGCGCAGCGCCCCGCGGAGCGCATCGAGCTCCGCGACGCGCCCCACGAAGTTCGTCGAGGGGGGCGCAGGGGCGAGCGCCACGACGACGGGCGCGCGGGGCGTGTTGGCGAGGCGCGACAGGATCTCACCCCCGAGGGGGCGGTCCTCGGGCGACGGCGCGAGCAGCGCGCACACCAGCGCGTCGAGGGCGGGCGGGGTGGCGGGGTGCAGCGACCGGGGCCCGTCGAAGCGTCCATCTCGCTGCATCGCAAGGGCTTCGTCGCGATCGGCGGGGAACGGGAGGCGCCCCGTGAGGGCCTCGTAGAGCACCACGCCCAGGGAGTACCAGTCCGCCGTGGGGCCGGGCGCGCGCCCCATCGCCTGCTCGGGGGACATGTAGACCCGCGTGCCGCTGGTGCGAAGCGCGCCGGGCTCCTGCGAGGGCTCACGGCCGAGGGCGACGGTGAGCCCGAAGTCGAGCAGCACGACCTCGCCCTGCCAGTTGACCATCACGTTGCTGGGCTTCACGTCGCGGTGCACGCGCCCGCTGTCGTGCACCGCCTGGAGGCCCGCCACGAGCTGCGGCAGCACGGACTTCAGCCGCGCGAAGCCTCCTTCGGAGAGACCCGGGCCGCCGAGGTCATCGGCCCAGAGCCAGTCGAGCAGGCCGACGCCCTCGACGATCTCCATGGTGAAGAAGCCGTGGTCGTCTTCGACGAAGAGCTCGTGCAGCTCGACGAGGTTCGGGTGGGCGATGCCCGAGAGCGCGCGGAACTCTTCCTTCAGGCGGTAGAGGTCGTCGGGGGAGACCCGGCGCAGGGTCTTGAGCGCGACGTCGCGCTGCATGACCTCGTCGCGCACGCGGTAGATCACCCCCATCCCGCCCTTGCCGAGGGTCTCCAGGATGCGGAATCTCTGTGTGCCCCGGAACATTGCGGCGCGCATCGTGGCGGCCACGCGCGCCGCGGGTCAAGGCCCTGTGGTTGTGTCCGCCATTCGCGCTCGTCGCCGGGCGCGACGATCCGCGTCGCGCCGGCTCGGTCCGCGAGATGCGGACACAACCTACGCGCTTCGAGCGGCGGGGCCGAGCCAGGTGATCAGCCCGCGCGCGATGGGCAGGTCGCCGAGGTGCGAGAGCAGCGCGTCGGAGT
>JBILLI010000138.1:0-13108 GCA_044376155.1 Polyangiales bacterium | reverse complement strand
CCCGGGGCGAGCAGGGTGACGTCGTCAGGGAGCGCCGTCACGGGCCGCCGCGGGCCTCCAGCGAGCGGCGGTAGAGCGCGTTCGCGGCGTCGAGCAGCGCGCCCTCGAGGTCGTTCGGGGCCAGCGCGTCACGGCGCATCGCGACCATGGCGGGCACGGCCAGCGGCGACGGCGAGACGCTCACGCGCACCGACCAGCGGCGCGTCGCGAGCTCGGCGAGCACGGCCTCGGCGCGCGGGCCTTCGAGGGAGGTCCAGAGCGTGTGCCGCTGCGCGCGGAGCAGCACGTGGTCGGGGTCGTGGCGGCGCAGCACGTCGTAGAGCAGCGACGGCGTCACGGCGCCCTTGCGCGCGTCAGGGAGCCAGAGCTGGGCCACACGGGCGACCTCGCGAAACGCCGCGGCGCCGAGGGATCCCTCTTCGAGCGACGCGGCCAGGGTCTCGCGCAGCGCGTCGGGGGAGAGCCATTGACGGATCGTGGCCGGCGCGGGCGGCGCGTCGCGCCAGGCGAGCGTGACCCCTGCGCTCTCGTCGCTCGCGAAGACCTCGGCGCCCGCCTCGCCGCGCGCGCGGCAGGCCACGGCGCGGGCGATGACCTCGTTGGCGCCGCGACCCGCGAAGGTGTGCGCGACGACGTGCAGCGCGTCGTCGTCGGTGATGAGCTCCACCGCGAAGGACCCGGGCGAGGGCAGCGCGCCGTCGACCCGCTGCGCGCGGAGCAGCGCGAGGACCGGGGCGGCACACGCGGCGGGGACCTCGAGTCGCGCGGCCACCACGGCCTCGGGGTCGCTCGCGTGCAGGATCGCATCGAGCTCTCCCCAGAGGCGCTCCAGCGAGGCCATCACCCGCGCCGACACCGACGCTCCGCCGCCCTCCCACGCGGGGACGGCGCGGTCGCGCGCGCGATCGGGGCGCACGAACACCGTCTGTGACGCGCGCCCGGTGACGCGCCACACCTGGCCCGCGAGGGCGAAGCAGTCGCCGACGTCGAGGGTGGCGGCGAAGCGCCCCTGGAGCTCGCCGAGCACCGCGGCGCCGTGCATCACCGTGGTGGTGAGGTCGCTCACGATGGTGCCCACGCCGCGGAGGTAGCGCACCAGCGAGCGGCGGCTGGCGAGTGTGAGGTGCCCGTCGGCGCAGGCGACGCGAGACATCTCGGGGTAGGCCGCGAAGGCGTCGCCGCCCGTGCGGAGAAAGTCCATCACGTCGTCGAGGTCGCGGTCGGTGAGGTCGGCGAAGGCCGGCGCGGCGCGGAGGTCACAGGCGAGGGCGTGGTCGGCGCAGGGGCCCAGCGCGACGCGGCCGAGGGCGGCCTGCGCGGCGACGTCGAGGTCACCGTGCGCGAGCGCGACCTCGTCGGCTTCGCCGCGGGCGAGGGCGTCGCGGGCGGCGCAGGCGCGCAGGAGGTCGAGCGCGCTGAGGGGAAGCACCGCGGCGGTGGCGGGCACGCCGGGGCGGTGGTCCGCGCGGCCCGCGGCCTGCGTCGCGCGGAGCAGCGAGGGCGGCGCGCCGAGGAGGATCACCCGGGTCACCCGCGGCAGGTCGACGCCGAGCTCCAGCGCGCTGGTGCTCACCACCACGCGCAGCGCACCGTCGCGCAGCCCGTCGGCCACGCGCGCGCGCTCCTCGGCGCTGAGCGAGCCGTGATAGCAGCCGACCCCGATGCGCGCGGGGAGCACGTCGCGCAGCGCCATCGACCAGCGCTCCGCGCGCGCCCGCGACGAGGCGAACACCAGCGTCGCGCCGGGCTCCGCGGCCACCGCGCGGGCGAGGGCAGGCAGCGCCGCGCGCCAGGCCCATGAGGCCGCCGGGAAGGCCGCGTCCATCGCGGGCGCGAGGAGCGTGAGGGTCGCGGCGCGGGCGGGCTCGCGGAGCACCTCGGCGCGGGCGTCGACCCACCGTCGCAGGGGCTCCAGGGGCTCGGCGGTGGCGCTCATCGCGAGCCGCCGCGGCGCCGCCGCGCCGAGGGCGGAGACAAACGCGTCGAGGGTGCGCAGCGTCGCGCCGAGGAGCGCGCCGCGCTTGCCGCTGGCGAGCAGGTGCACCTCGTCGAGCACCACGTCGGTGACCGCCGCGAGGGGCGCGCGCGCCTCGGTGGCGAGCAGCACCGCGAGGCTCTCGGGCGTCGTGATCAGCACGTCGGGCGGGCAGCGCTGCATCTGCACGCGCGCCTTCGTCGGCGTGTCGCCGGTGCGCGCGGCCACGCGAAGGTCGGCGTTCAGCGCCGTGATCATCGTGGCCACCGCGAGGCGCAGGGTCTCCACGAGCGCGCGCACCGGGGCGACGACCAGCACACGCCCGCGCTGATCCCGCGCAGACCCGGCGAGGCGGGCGAGCAGCGGGAGCATCACCGCTACGGTCTTTCCGCTGCCCGTGGGCGCGGTGACGAGCGCCGGGACGCGCCGCAGCACCGCGTCAAACGCCGCGCGCTGGAGCGCCGTCGCCGATCGCCCCTGCGCCGCGAGGGCCTCGTCGCAGCGCCGCAGGGCGTCGGTGTGCGCGCTGGTGCGCGTCGGGCCGCGCACACGAGCGGCCCGTGTGGGCGTGAGATCTCGTGCTGGCGCGAGTCGGGTTCCGCGTGCGGACATGACGCAGACGGAGTATCTCTTCTCAGCGCTGTTCGCGACGACCTCTCACGCCGCGCGTTGAAGGCGGCGGGGCTTTGGCCGTTCTCGTCCGGTGCATCCCTCTCCGAACGAAATTGTTGCCAAGGGGATTATGGCCATCGCAAGTCGCCGTGCTAGTGTCGCCAACGTGGAGGTTGTGCTCCGCAAACTCGGCCCCAAGCCAGGGCGTCCCGTCGTCGGACGACTCGTGCGCGCTCCCCGGCGCGGCGCGGTGGTGGTCATTGAATTCCCTGACGGACTCCATGAGTACGTGACCACACCCGTGCGTCGCATCCTCCGGGTCGCAGGGCAGGAGGTCTATTACCTCCAGACGACGAACTCGCGGTATCGCCTCGAGGTCCGACGCGGTTCGGCCACGGCGAGCGAGTCGTCGAGCGTTCGCTAGCGCCCGCGCGAGCGTCGGTCAGCAGCCCTCTAGGACAGCGGCGAGGCGCGGGATGAGACCCGTGCACAACCCGCGCAGCCACGCCGTCGCGTCGGGCTTCAACCGCAGCGCCATCTCGTCGAGGTAGAGCCCGCGGTTCACCTCGATCTGGATCGCGTGGAACCCCTGCGCGGGCCGCCCCCAGCGCGCGGTGGTGGCCCCGCCGCGGTACGGGTCGTCGTGCCGCACGCTGAGCCCCGCGGCGCGAAAGTGCGCATCGACGGCGTCGATGAGCGCGCCGTCCGCAGTGCTGCGCCCGCGCGTCCCCGGGACGATGGCGGCGCGGCGCGCGCCCGCTCCGCCGAGGCGCGGCGCCGATGGCATGGAGTGCGCGGCGAGCAACAACACCCGCCCGTGCCGGGCGTGCAGCGCGCGGAGCTCGGCGGCCAGCGCGGCGTGGTAGGGCGCGTAGAAGCGATCGAGGCGGCGGCGGTAGGCCTCGCGCGTGAGGGCACACGGGAGCACGCAGCGACCCGCGCCCGACTGTCTCCAGATCACTCCACGGGGCTGCACGGGGGTCGCGCGCGCGCCCTCCACCGCGCGGGCGTCGACGTCGTCTTCGGCGCGGTTCAGGTCCACCACGTAGCGCGAGACCGTCGCGAGCAGCGACACCGCGCCCGTCGAAGGCGCGTCGGTCCACAGGGTGTCGACGAAGCTGTCGGCGTCGCGGAGCACGTCGTCCGGGTCCACGCTGAGGCCGTCTGCGAGGTCCGACGGGATCAGCGTGCCCGCGTGCGGGATCTCCACCACGACGGGCACCTCGCGGCCCGAGGGCGCGAGGCGCAGGAACACACCGCTCTCCTCCGCGGTCGCCACATCAGGCTCCGCCGCGCGTGGCCGCGCGCTCGGTCCACGCGTCGAGCGAGGCGCTGCGGCGCGCAGGGAGAGACGACGCCGGCGCGCGCTCCCGTGGCCCCGACTCGTCGTCGCCCAGCACCCGCAGCGAGACCGCGTCGATCGCGCCGAAGCGGCTGTCGCGCAGCACCATCGAGAGCACATCGGGCCCCGCCGCGCGCCGCGGACACGGCAGCCACCACGCCGCCGCGCCGTCGGGCAGGCGACCGGCGTAGCCCGCGACGAGGTGATCCGTCGGGTCGCGCCCGTCGACCGCCAGCGCGCGGGACAGGGCCTCGCGCACCGTGGGCGCGTCGGGCAGCGGCAGCGTGAAGCCCCCCCCGGCGGCGCGGGCCCGCGCGGTCGAAACCGGCGCATCGGCGCTGCACCACAGGAGTCGCGACGTCGCGTCGAGCGCGCCCTCGGCGGGGAGCGCGAAGTCAGGGGACGACGGCGGAGTCGCGCCCAACAACGCGCCCTGCATCATGACCTTATCGGGGTCCGCCGCGCTCCGAAGAGCCTCGATCCAGCGCAGCCCCGCGCCCCACTCGAGCCCCATCGCGCCGGCCTTCGCGCGGCCCACGCCGTGGTGGTGCGCGATGGTTCCGCCCGCGCGGTGCGCGGCCTTGAGGGCCTCGCGCCAGGTGGCGTCGTAGCGCTCCAGGGCCTCGTGGTCGCTCGGCGACGCGCCGACGAAGGTGAAATAGATCGAGCACCCGTCGGGGTACGCGTGGCTCATGTGCGCCATCACGAACCCGCCGCCCGAGAGCGCGCCGCGCACGCCCTCGTAGAGCGCGCCGAGGCGTGACCACGGCGCGGCGACCTCCATGGTGTCGACCCACGCGCCGCGCTCGTACATCCCCGGCTGTCGGTAGCTCACGGCGTGTCGGCGCAGCAGCCAGCGTCGCCACGGCCCGTCGCCCTCGTCGCGCCCGCCCGCGTCGGCGCAGGTCGCGCGCGCGCGCCGCACCGCCTCACGCATCTCATCCCCCCCGTCGCCCTCGAACACCACGATGAGCAGCGCGCGGGTGTACACGGTGCGCGTCGCGAGCTCGAGCAGCGCGTTGAGACCGCCCGCGCGGTGCAGCACGGCCCGCATCGCGTCGCTCACGAGCCCGTGCGGCGCGGGCGCGGGGGCCGCGTCGGCGTGCTTCGACGACGCGCCCTGCATGAACACGTAGGTGTCGAAGGGGTCGTAGAGGCGCGTCACGGCGGGGCGCAGCCCGCGCTGGTAGAGCGCGCGGATCACCTCCCACGCGTCGCGCATCGACGAGAAGGTGAACGCCGCGCCCTCCCATGTCGTGGGCGCGGGCCACACCCGCAGCCGCGCGCGCGAAACGAAGCCGAAGAGGCCCTCGGAGCCCGCGAGCAACGCGCGGTGGTCCGGCGCGTCGGGCGAGGCGCCGTCGACCGAGTACGCGCTCCCGTCGGCGAGCACTCCGTCGAGGCCCAACACCATGTCCTCGATCTTGCCGTAGCGCCCCGAGCACTGCCCGGCCGAGCGCGTGACGACCCACCCCCCGACCGTGGAGCAATAGATGGACGACGGGAAGTGGCCCAGCGTGGCCCCGCGTCGACGGAGCTGCTGCTCGAGGTGCTCACCCAACGCGCCGGCGTCAACCTCGCACCGCCCCTCCCGCAGGTTCACCTCGCGCAACGACCGCATGCGCTTGAGGTCCACCGCGAGGGTGCGGCGGTCGCACTGCACCGCGCCCACCACGCCGCTGCCTGCGCCGTAGGGCATGAGGCGAAGACCCTCGCGCCGCGCGAGTTCGATGAGCCCGACGAGGTGCGCGTCACTGCGAGGCCACACGACGGCGCGCGGACCCTTCGGCCGCGCCGCGCCGCCGCGGGTCGCGAGGAGCTGCCGCGGCCAGAGGTCGTGGGCGTACGCGTCGCGGTCTGCGGCGTCGACCGAGACGGCGTCGTCACCGAGCAGGGCGGCGAGGTCTCGGCGGAGCGCGTCTCCGTGCGACGTGTCAGACATCGGCGGGAGCGTGGCGCAGGGAGCGGCGCCCGCGCAAGCGCGCGGTCACGCTTCGTCGGCGTCGAGCGCCCGCGCGACGCCCGCCGCGAGCGTCGCGGTGAGGGCCGCGGCGACGACGCCGGTCACCGCCACCACCCGCCACTGCGAGGGCTCGGGCACCGCGAGCGCGGCCGAGCGGAGCATCGCGAGCGCGCCAGACCACAGCACGACCCCAGCGGCGAAGGGCGCGCCGCTCGCGCCCGCGGTCGCGCGAGGCACCGACATCGCGCCCAAAAGCAGCCACGGCAGCAGCGCCACGGTGGCGTACTCCCGCGGGAGAACGGGCGGCACGCTGCTGCGGAGCAGCGCGCCCGCGGCGGGCAGCAGGGCCCAGGCCACGCCCAGCGCCAGACCGACGCCGACCATCGTCGCGCTGCGCGAGGACTCCGGGCGATCACCGCGATGAAACAACGCGCCCGGGAGCACGAGGAGCACTGCCAGCGTGAGCCCGAGACCCAACGGAGAGAGGTCTGAGGTGAGCAGCAACCACCCGCCCAGGAGCGGCGCAACCGTCGCGACCGCGAGCGCGGCCTGCGCATCACGGTGCCGCGGCGCCGCGCCCACCGCGGCCGCGAGGAGCCCTCCGAGGACCGCCACCGCGCGCTCCGCGGTGCGCATCGGCGCGAGCCACGGGGCGACGAGCAGCAGCGCCGCAGCGACGCCGCCGACCGCTCGCAGCCGCCGTGACGCGCGCGATGTCGGTCGAGGAAGGCGCACCCCCACCGCGCGGGTCGAGACGAGGGCGTCGACGCGTGCGGTCTCGACCGCCTGCGGACGCGGCGGTGCGATGACCGACGTCGGCAGTGGCTGGAGCGGCGTCGGGTCGTCAGGCGACAGGAGGTCGGACAGGAGATCTTCGACGGGAATCGTCTGCGCGAGCGGGTCGACGGTGTCTCGAACAGGCTCGGTCATCGACGCGGACTCAGACCGTGACGGCTCGACCAACGCGGACTCGTCGCGCGTCGGAGGTCGGAGGTCCAGCCGCGGTCGCGCCGCGGGCGGACGCGGCGGCGGGAGGGGCTCAGGACGCCCCGCGGTCGGCTCACGCGGCGCTTCCAGCGAGGTCGCCATGACGAGGGTGCTCTTGGCGCCTCGCGCGTGGGGCGGAGCCTCGACGGGCCCCGCCATCACCAGCGTCGTCGCGCCCCGCGTGGCCTCCGCCGGGGGTGGAGGTGGGGGCGCGGCCGGGCTCATGATCAGCGTGCTGGCCCCCCGCTCCGCTCCACCGCGATTGGCCGCAGGGGGCGTGCGGTCCAGAGGCGCGCTCATCATCAGCGTCGACTTCGTCGATCGCAGCGGCTCGACGACCTCGGCGGCAGGCGCCCCGAAGCCCAGCGGGGTGGCGCGCCCCGGGCTCTTCGCGGCGGGCGGTGCCTCGGGCTGGGGCAGCGGCTCGTCGGGGGCGAGGATCAGCGTGGAGCGTCCAACGGCGGCGTCGGCGCGCACGGCGGACTGCACCAGCGTCGCGCGGGTGGAGGGGCCGCCGAGGTGTGGCTCTCTCCGCGGCAGGCCCGCTGCGATGGCGCCTGCCGAGGGGCCCGGGGGCGATACGGGCGTCAACACGGGCGCTGCGTCGAGCTCTGCGCGTCGCGCGATGGCCTCTTCGACCACCGAGCCGCCGATCACGCGGGTGTGGGGGCCGACCTCATCGTCCGTCGGGACCTCACTCCGTGCGTGCGGCGCGGCGTGTGTCGTCGCCCGAAAGACGCTCGTGGTGTTGCGGCTCGGCGTCGGCGTCGGCGCGGCGGGAGGGCGACGGTCCTCGTCCGAGACCCCCCAGGAGTCTTCGTCGGCGTCACGCCGCGGCGGGGTGGACGCAGACCTGGGCGGTGTCGACGGCGCCGCAGACGCCGTCGCTGCGACAGGCAACGAAAAGCCCGAGAGCGATCGCCGCCGCGCGTTTACGCGCACCCCGCAGCGGGGACAATTCGCGCTGGCAGGGGGCTCTCCGAGGTCGAATTCGCAGCGCGGACAGAGGCTCATGTGGGCGTTGGCTCCCCGAGGCGTCGCCGAACATACCAGAGCCGCGCCGTGCGCGCGTCCTCACGGCTTCATAGCTTCTCTCGGCCCGTTCGCGGCCCGATGGGTGTAGGGGGCTCGGGGCGAATCTGCGCGATGTGCAGGCCCGGCACGAGCGCCGCCAGCCGTCGCGTGCGCGCCTCGCCCACCGCGGCCGGGCGAGGGAGCACCGCGTACGACGGGAGCGACGCGGTCCCGGCGACCCTGGCGAGGCGCTCGAGCAGCAGGGGCAGCGCGGCCGTGCGGCGGGCAGGGCGCGCGGAGACCAGCGCGCGAATCGGCTCGGCGAGGTCGGCCCCGAGCTCGGGCAGGCTGAATCCCGGCTCCGACGCGCGGCCGGGGTCCCCCGTGATCAACTCAGAGGCGAGGGCGCCCAGCGCGTGCAGGTCGGCCGCGGCGTTGCAACGGCCACCCGCCCGCACCTCCGGTGCGATGTACGCGAGGGCCTGCGGGGAGCTGGCGAAGCACGCCGCGAGGCGCTGGGGCGACGCGCAGGCGGCGATGCCCGGGGCGGTCAGCACGATGGCGTCGGCCGTGACCTCGATGCACTCGGGCAGCAGCGCGCCGTGGGCCGTCACCGAGTGCAGCTCGCGCAGCGCCGCGGCGACGCCCTGCAGCACGCCGAGGACCTGATCCCGCTCCAACCGACGCTCGGCCGCGCGATAGGCGCGGAGCACATCGCGCAGGGGCGTACCGAAGACCCACGGCGCTGCGACCCAGACCACGCCGTTGTGTGACCCTGCGCCCAAGGGCATCGCCACGCGAGAGAGCGTGCGCCCCGTGAGCCCATCGACCGACGCGAGGAAGCCCTCGACCTCCTCAACCCGCCCGAACAGCGCCGCGGGCAACACCCGCAGCGAGACCGCGCGGCCGTGATCGTCGCGGCCGCGGTATACCGTGCCCAGGGGGCTCGTGGTCTGGTTCTCGAGCACCGTGAACGCGTCGGCGACGCGGTCGCCCGAGGCGAAGGGCGCCGGCGGCCGCGCGAGGGTCACCACCTCCTCGGGCTCTGCACCACACTTCGCGCAGCGGGACCCATCGGGATCGAGTGGCGCATCGCAGCGATGGCAGCGGTTGGTCACGGGCGCAGCGACGGTATCACCATCCCTTGACGGCCGGGGGCGCGCGGTGCGAGACCCCGGCGATGTCTGCAGCGCGTCGACGGGCGAGCGTGTTCAGCTTCTTCGCGGCCGCGGTGTCGGCCGCGGCGCTCTCTCACGCACAGCCGCGACCCGACGCGAGCGTGAGCACCGCCGAGATCGCCCGTCGCGCGCAGGCTGTCGCGCGCATCGAGGGCGCGAACATCAGCGTGGGCGAGCTCGAAGACCTGCTCAACGCCGCGCCGGCGCCGATCCGCCAGGGGTACCTCCAGCCCGAGGCCCGGCGGCGCTACCTTGAGGGCATGGTGCAGACGCTGCTGCTCGCGCAGGAGGCGCGACGGCGCGGGCTCGACCGCGACCCGCAGGTGGTGACGGCGATTCGTCGGCGGCTCTCGCAGCGCACCGAACAGGTTGAGATCCTCGAGGCCATCACGCCCGAGTCGATCACCGACGCCGAGGTCGCGCGGCAGTTTGAGCAGCGGCGGGCGGAGTTTCAGCGCCCCGAGCTCCGGCGGGCCACCGTCGCCGTGGCCGCGACGCGCGAAGGGGCGCTCGCGGCGGCGACCGAACTCCGTGCGGCCCAGGGGGATATGCGCAGGGTGCGCGCCGCGGTCGCGCGGGCGGCGGGCGACGCGGCGGTGCCCTCCGAGGGGGACCTCGGGTACTTCGAGCGCAGCGGCGCGCCGGGGGCGGTGGGCGGTGGCGCCAGGGTCGAGCCCGGGCTCGCGGCGGCGGTGTTCGGCCTGCAGCGGCTCATGGACGTCACCGCCGCGCCCGTGGCGCTCGCCGACGGGCGCTTCGCCGTCGCGCTGCTCACGGGGCAGCGACCGGCGTCGGACCACAGCCTGAGCGACCCCGGCGTCGTCGCGTCGATCCGTGGCGCCCTCCTGCGCGCGCGACGGGAGCGGCGGGAGCAGGAGCTCCTTCGCGAGCTGCGCACGCGGCTGCGTCCCGACGTGCACGAGGAGCGACTGCAGCTCATCCATCTCCCGCCCAGCGACCTCGGCGCCCTGCCCGCCCTCGCGCCGCCGCAGCCGCCGGCCGAACGCGCGCCCTGACCCGCCACCCCGCGGGGCACGTTCATTCGCATCGTGTCACGCAAAGAAGTCGTGGCGGGCGCGGGTGATTTTCTTGGGCGTACGGGATACAGAGACGTTTCACTTCACGCGCGCGGCACTTGTGGCTACGCGCGGCACTTGCGGCTACGCGCTGCGCGCGTCAGAGAGGCACCCATGGCGAACGTGATCACGTCTCACAAGAGCGGCGGTCGGGTCATTGACTCGACGGACCTTCAGCAGGAGTACCTTGCGAAGGAGCTGAACCGTCGGCAGATCCTGCAGGGCGCGCTCGCGGCGGCGTCGTTGACGGCCGCGTGCGGCACCTCAAGCCCGACCGGCGGTGTGACCCCCGCGCAAGACGCGGCCACGGGCACCGACGCGGCGATGGCGCAGCCCGACGTGCCCCCGGCGCAGCCCGACGTGCCCCCGGCGCGCACGACGCACCTCGTGGGCGCGGGCTACGACGACGACCACGTCCGCGCGGTGGAGCTTGCGATGGAGCAGACCATCGGCTTCTCGCGCATCCAGCGCGGGCAGCGGGTGTACCTCAAGGTGAACACCAACTCGGGCGACCCCTTCCCGTACTCCACGAGCCCCGACGTGATCCGTTGGGTGGTGCAGCGCCTGCGCGACATCGGCGCCGAGGTGTTCATCGGCGACCGTTCGTTCTGGGGCGATCGCAACACCATGGCGAACTTCACCCGCAACGGCATCAAGGGCGTGGCCGACGAGCTCGGGGTGGACCTCGTGGTCTTTGGCGACACCGCCAACCTCGCCACGGGCGCCCGCTCCGACGCAACGGGCGTCGATTGGATGGATCTCCCCGCGACCAGCGAGGGCGAGGGCATCGCCACGCGTTCGCAGTGGTGGACCGGCACCATGCGCATCCCCGCGTCGGTCGCCACGGCTGACCACATCATCAACATGCCCTGCGTGAAGACGCACTTCCTCGCGACCTTCACCATGGCGATGAAGAACATCATCGGGATCATCAACCCGGTCGACCGCTCGCAGTCGCGCAACCTCGGCGGGCACGATGCGCGTCGCGGCGGTCGGCTCTACCCGCAGATCGCATACATGAACAAGGTGCTGCCCACCGTCTCGCTGAACATCCTCGATGGGTGGAACGCGCTGATCAGCGGCGGCCCCACGCCCGGCGACCGTCCGCCGAACGCGCCCGCGGGTTGGCGGCCGCAGACCGCCGAGCCCAAGGTGGTGTTCGTGTCGCCCGATCGCCTCGCGGTGGACCTCGCGGGCGTCGCCCTGCTGCGCACCCTCTCGCCGATGTTCGAGCTCGTGAACGAGGGCACCTCGACCTGGGACTTCAACCGTCAGATGTCCATCGCGATCCGCGCGGGCGTGGGCATCACCGAGCGCTCGCAGTTCGACCTCGCGGGGCCGTCGGTGCCGGACCTCGAGCGCCTGCGCATGATCGCGACGGCCTGAGTCTCAGCGCGCCTGCTGCGCGGTCGCCTCGCGCAGCAGGTCCTCCTCGTCGGCCTCGTCCCACCGCACACCCACCACCCGATCTCGCGCCCAGGCCTCCCACACCGACCACGGCACCTCGACGGCGCCGGGGTCGTCTTCGGGCGACTGCGCGGCGCCGCCGACGTCTTGCAGAAAGGCCGCGAGGTCGGGCTCGGCCTGCGCGAGGCGCGCGCGAAGGGAGGCGAGCTCCATTCGTGCGCCATCGCGTACGCGCACCACCCGCGGGAGCTCGTAGGCCTGCATGGCGGTCACATCGAACACCCGTGGCTCCACGCGGCCGTCTCGCCAACGCCAGCCGTCTGGGGTGCGTCGCAAGGCGCCGCCAAAGGCGGCAATCACCAGGCTCACCTCAGAGCCCTCCGTTCCGATCACGTCGCTGCGGGGTGACGGCACGGGCGCCGCCGCTCACCTGGGGACGCGGGCGCAGCCGCGGAGGCGGCGGAGCTTGAGGCGGGGTCGGGTCTACCGCGCGGATGCCGCCGTCCACGTCCTGAGGGCGCACGGGCGTGGGGGACACGGGTGCGGCCTCCCCGGCGGTCACCCGCGGCTGGGGCGTCGGCACGGGCACCGCCCCGGCGGGGGTGAGCTCGGGGCCGTCGGGGCGCGTCCCGCGGTGCGCGCGCAGACCCACCGCGATGGCGATCTCTCGAAGCATCTCGTCGGTGCGTCCCTGCCGGGCGCCGTCGATCGCGCGGGGGCCGTGGGCGCGCACCTCGTCGGCGCGGGTGTCTCCGCACGCGGGCGCCTCGCAGCCCTGGGTCGCGGCGGCGGCGAGGGCCGCGCCGAGGGTGGGGAGCGCGGTGCTCTGGGCGGCGGGGCGGGGACGTCGAGACTCAGCCATCCGAAGACCTCCAACGGCACGAGAGTACCCCGACCGGAGTCTTCGATTGGCACGCCGCGCGCGAAATCACGCCGCGTCGGCGTCGGCGGTCACGGTCCGGCGGGTCCAGAGCAGCGCGTCGACGCGGCGGTCGCCGAGCTGCAGGTGCCGCGAGAGCAGGCCGGTGCGCTTGTAGCCCGCGGCCAGAAACGCCGCCGCGGTGACCGGGTTGTCGGCCGGCGAGAGCGCGAACACGCATCCGATCTCCTTGGCGCGCAGGGGCTCTGACGCGGCCTGGAGCGCGCAGAACAATAGCCGCCCCTCGTCGGGCTTCTGCGCCCAGGTCGCGAGCTGGAGGTGCGCGTTGCCGAAGGGCTCCTGGAGCTCGAGCGAGAGCAGCTGCTCGGCGGGCTTCGCGCCCACGCGGGCCACGCGGCCGATGATGTGCAGTCGCTGCCCGGTGCGACCGAAGCGCTCATCGAGCCAGGCCCCGCCCTTCTTCGAGCGCGGGGGGAGCGCGGCCTCGGCCTCCACCGACTCGTCGCTGCAGAGGGCGACCTTGAAGCCCTTCAGCGCGCCGGTGAGCTCGGGCTGGAGCTTCTTCGCCTGGTTGAGCATGCGCTCGGCGGCGTTCGCGTCGGCCGGGAGGGTCATGGGAAGGCCGTCTTCGTCCACCAGCGGCGGGGTCGAGACCACGCGGCCCATGAGGTGCG